>NZ_JBSFTC010000368.1:0-9811 GCF_053590415.1 Nonomuraea sp. NPDC003201 | reverse complement strand
CCTCCTCTCCACCCCCTCCCCCCCACCACCACCCCCACCCCCACCCCCCCCCCCCCCACCCCCCCCACCCCCCCCCCCCCCCCCCCCCCCCCCCCCCCCCCCCCCCCCCCCCCCGCCGGGGCGCCGCCGCTGTCAGGAGGTGATGTCCTTGCCGGAGAAGCGCGCCCAGGCGATCGAGCCGAACAGCACGATGTACGCCCCGAACGCCAGCAGCCCGTCCCGCAGGCTCCCGAAGTCGATCGGGCTGCGCAGCACGGCGTCGAAGTTCGTGAACTTGGACGGCAGCAGGTAGGGCGTGATCGAGTCCAGCTCGGGGATCGCCCGGAGCACCTGGCAGACGATGACCAGCACCATGGTGGCCGCGATGGCCCCGATGGACACCTCGGTGAACGTCGACAGCGCCACCGCGACCGCGGCCAGGGCGGCCATCCCGGCGCCGACGTACCCGACGGCGATGAGGATGCGCAGCAGCCCGTCGGCCATCGAGATCGTGCTGCCGGACAGCAGCGTCACGGACCCCGCCGGGAAGAGGATCAGGCCCGTCACCAGCGCCGTCAGGGCCACCACCGCGGTGACCGCGTACGCGAAGACGACCGCGTTGAGGTATTTGACCAGCAGCAGCCGGGTGCGTCCCGCCGGGGCGGCCAGCAGGTAGCGCAGGGTCCCCGCGCCGGCCTCGCCCGCGATCGAGTCGCCGGCCACGACGCTGACGGCGACCGGCATCAGCAGCAGCACCAGGAACGAGAACGACACGAACGTCAGCATCAGGCTGTTGCCCACGACGTCCTGGACGAGCCCGCCCATCCCCTCCTCGGAGGCCACGAGCCGCAGCGCCACGCCGATGACGATCGGCACGACGCCGAGCACGGCCAGCATCGTCAGGTTGCGCGGCCTGCGGAACGTCAGGCCCAGCTCGGAGCCGAGCAGCCGCCAGAACGCCCACACCCTCCCCGCCGCGGGGGCGGGAGCGGAGGCGGACGGCTCCGGCGGGCGGCGTTCGGTGGTGCGCATGGACTCCGCGACGGGCACCAGCCCGGGCGTGCGGCGCTCCTGGGTCTCCGCCCCCGTGGTCCCGGCGCCGGACCCCAGGGTCCCCGCCGTCTCAGCCGTTGCCGTCTCAGCCGTTGCCGTCTCAGCCGTCGACTTAGCCGTCGACATCGAAGCCCTCCCCTGTCAGTCCCACGAACACGTCCTCCAGGCTCGGCCGCACCACGGCCAGCCCGCGAACGGCCACGCCCTCCCCCACCAGCGCGGCGTTGACGCGCTCCGGCGCGTGGCCGCCGAGCTCCGCCGTGACCTCCCCGCCCGAGGTCAGCACGTCGGCGAGGCCGAGCGTGCCGAGCACCCGCGCGGCGTCCGCCACGTCCGGCGTCTCCACCCGGACGCGCGTCACGAGCCCGCCGTTCAGCGAGGCGATCGTGCCCTGCGCCACGAGCTTGCCGGTACGCATGATCGCGGCGTGCGTGCACATCTGCTCCACCTCCGCCAGCAGGTGGGAGGAGACGAAGACCGTGGTGCCGTCGGCGGCGATCTCCTTGACCAGCGCGCGGACCTCGCGGGTGCCCTGCGGGTCGAGCCCGTTGGTGGGCTCGTCCAGGATGAGCAGCTCGCGCGGCCCCAGCAGGGCGGCGGCGATGGCCAGGCGCTGGCGCATGCCGAGCGAGTAGTTGCGGAAGCGCTTGGCGGCCGCGGCCGACAGGCCCACGCGGTCGAGCGCCTCGGCGATGCGCCGCTTCGCGCTCGCGCGGGGCGCGGTCGGGTCGGCGGAGTCGAAGCGCATCAGGTTGGCCGCACCCGACAGGTACGGGTAGAAGGCCGGCCCCTCGACCAGCGCCCCCACCTTGGGCAGGGCCTGGGCCTGGGGCAGGCCGAGCACGGAGTACCCGCCCGACGTCGGCGCGACCAGGCCGAGCAGCATGCGGATCGTGGTGGTCTTGCCCGAGCCGTTCGGCCCCAGGAAGCCGAACACCGAGCCGCGCGGCACGGCCAGGTCCAGCGTGTCCACGGCGACCTGGCCGCCGCGGAAGCGCTTGGTCAGGCCCTCCGTGACGATCGCGAACTCCCCCGCGTTCACCCCCGGGGGCAGGGCCGCCCCGGAGGGCGCCCCTGCTTCCTGCGTGACGGTGGTCACTTGGTGCCCGCCGCCTTGGTGATCTCCTCCGGGGTGACCGCGCCGACCAGAAGGCGGCCGTCGTCGGTCAGCAGGGCGGTGACAAGCTTGGTCTTGATCAGCTTGCCGGAGCCCCACGTGCCGCTCACCGGGGTGGCGGACTTCAGCACGCTGTCGATCAGCGCGCTCGGGTCGGCACCCGCGCCCCCGCCAGGGCCGCGGCCCTCACGCCCGTCCGACGGCGTCGCGGTCTTCAGGTCCGACAGCGAGAACGGCACGACCGCCACGGTCGTCCAGCCCTGCCCCACGACCTTCGCCCGCTCCGCGACGTCCTTGGCGTGCTCGGCGCGGTCCGCCGCCATGTCCTGCTCCATGCCGGCCCCGAGGGTCTTCTCCTCCACCTTGGCGCCCGCGGGCGGGGTGAAGGTGAAGTTCTCGGCCGCCGGCGGCGTGAACGTCACCTGCGTGAACCCGACCTGGAACGCCGGCTCGGCCGACCCCTTGGCGAACACCTGCACCTGCAGCGGGACGTACGTCTCGCCGTCGAGCGCGATGCGGATCTCCTGGACGAGCGAGCCCGCGTCCTTGGGCGCCAGCACGAGCTGGTAGACCGGCCGGCCCGCCACCTGGGCGGTGTTGATCACGCGGACCGCCGTGTGCTGGTCGGCGTTGGCCAGCAGCCGCTCGGCCACCTGCTGCGGCGTCACGTCGGTCGGCCGCGGCGTGGGCAGGCCCTGCTTGTGCTGCCCGGTCTCCCCCTTGATGGTCAGCTTGGTGGCCGTGTTGGTGGCGCTCTCCCAGTACCAGCCCGTGTCGCCGTTGACGATCAGGTTGGTCTCGTTCAGCTGGGTCGGCAGGGCCACCCGCATCTTGCCCTCGCCGCCGTACCAGACCTTCACCTCGTGCGAGCCGGACAGCAGGCTCAGCGGCGACGCCTCACCCGTCTGCGGCAGCGCCGGCAGGCCGAGCGAGGCCGTCTGCTGCACCGTGCCGGACATCGGCGCGATGCCGCCTCCCTTACTGGTCGCCGCCGCGGCGTCGGCCAGCAGCTGCTGTGCCGACCGCTCCGGCAGCACGGGGGCGCCGCTCACCGCGGCTATGACGGGGCCGGCGCCGATCGCGGCTCCGATCACGGCCGCTGCCGCGATCGGCACTCCCCACCTCACGAACGTGCCTCTGCGCATCTCACTCCTTAACGGTATGTCGATGTTCAGAGCCTGCGTGATGCATCCTTAGGCGGACCTGAGACTGTCTGAGACGGCTCTCAGCCTTCTCAGCGTTGTCTCAGGGCGGGAACAGGAGAATTGCCACATGAGAGTACTTGTCGTCGAGGACGAGCGGCGGATGGCCGCCGCGCTCCAGCGGGGGCTCCAGGCTGAGGGGTTCGCCGTGGACCTCGCCCACGACGGCGAGGAGGGCCTGCACGCGGCCAGGCAGGGTGACTACGACATCGTGGTGCTCGACATCATGCTGCCCCGGCTCTCGGGCTACAACGTGTGCAAGCAGCTGCGCGCGGAGGAGAACTGGGTGCCGATCCTCATGCTGTCGGCCAAGGACGGCGAATACGACATGGCCGACGGGCTCGACCTGGGCGCCGACGACTACCTGACCAAGCCGTTCTCGTACGTGGTGCTGGTGGCCAGGCTCCGGGCGCTGCTGCGGCGCGACGCGGGACGGCGGCCATCGGTGCTGGTGGCCGGCGACCTGTCGCTCGACCCGGCCCGGCGCAGGGTCGAACGGGACGGGAGCTCGATCGAGCTGACGCCGAGGGAGTTCGCGCTGCTGGAGTACCTGATCCGGCGGCGGGACGAGGTCGTGTCGAAGGCGGAGATCCTGGAGCACGTCTGGGACACCTTCGACACCGACCCGAACGTGGTCGAGGTGTACGTCGGCTACCTGCGGCGCAAGATCGACGCCCCGTTCGGCAGGAACGCGCTCCAGACCGTGCGCGGCGCGGGCTACCGGCTGGCGGGCGACGGTGGCTGACTCCCCGCTCGTCTGGTGGCGGCGGCAGGGGCTGCGGTTCAGGCTCACGGTGGCGGCCGCCGCGGTGCTCGCGCTGGCGCTGGCCGTGTCGGCGTCGGTGCTGGTCAGCGTGCTCGAACGGGCGCTGATGGACACGGTGGACGAGTCCACCAGGCAGACGGCGCAGGCCGTGCGCGTGGCGGCCGACGCCGGGACGCTGACCAGCCCGATCACCACGCACGACGGCACGATCGTGCAGGTCATCGATGCCGGCGGGCGCATCACGCACGTGACGTACGGCACCGACCGGCTGGTCCCGCTGCTGGACGCCAAGGCGCGGGCCAAGGTGCTCAAGCGGGGGCAGGCCACGCTCCTGGACGGGCGGCCGTACGCGGTCCCCGGGTTCCTGCGGGTGATCGTGCTCAGCGCGGACCGCGGGCAGACCGTGATCGCGGCCCGGCCCATCAGCGAGATCCAGACCAGCCTGGTCACGTCCGGACGGGTGCTGCTGGTGGGCACGCCCGCGCTGATCGTGCTGCTCGCGGTGGCGAGCTGGCTCATGATCGGCCGTACGCTGCGCCCGATCGCGGCCCTGCGCAGGGGCGCGGCGGACATCACGCACACGGCCAGGTCGCGCCGGCTGCCGGTGCCGCAGTCGCGTGACGAGGTCTACTCGCTGGCCACCACGCTCAACGGCATGCTGGCCAGGCTGGAGGAGGCCGAGCAGCGCCAGCGGGCGCTGGTCTCCGACGCGGCGCACGAGCTGCGCAGCCCGCTGGCCAGCATCAGGCTGCAGCTCGAGGTCGCGCTGGGACACCCGGAGGGTCAGGACTGGCGGGAGACCGCCGAGGGCGTCCTGGAGGACACGATGCGGCTGTCCAGGCTGGCCGAGGACCTGCTGGCGCTGGCCAGGCTGGACGAGCGCGGCGGCGTGCCCGCCAGGCGGGAACCCGTCGAGCTGGACGAGGTGGTCCGCCAGACCGTCGACAGGTACGCCGAGGCGCGCCTGACGGTGTGCGACCCGGTCGTGGTGCGCGGCGACGCCCTCGACCTGAGCCGGGTGCTGACGAACCTGATGGACAACGCGGTACGCCACACCTCTTCCAAGGTCGAGGTGGCCTTGACCGCGGACGGAGTGCTGATGGTGAGCGACGACGGGCCCGGCATCCCTGAGCAGGATCGCGAGCGCGTCTTCAATCGCTTCACCAGGCTGGACTCCGGGCGCAGCCGTGATGAGGGCGGCGCCGGGCTGGGGCTGGCGATCGTACGTGAGACCGTGCGTGCGCACGGCGGCACGGTCGTCCTGGAGGACGCCGCGCCTGGACTGCGGGCCGTGGTGCGGTTGCCCGTCTCCCGGTAGGGGGTGCGGGTGAGGGAGCGCCGCCGCCTGGACTGAGGAGCGTAGGGAGCGCAGCGACTGGAGCGACGAGGGAGGGCGGCGGCTCCCCAGCGACCGAACCCCGCCTCCACGGAGTGGAGGCCATGAGCATGGATCGTTCCTAATCGGGTCAGGCCGCTGTCCCCTTTTCCGCTGTGGACAGGAAGTCCTGGGCGATCAGCGGCAGGCGGCGGCGGGCGTGCACGACGGCGATGACACGCCGCACGGCGGGTTCGAGCGAGCGCACGATCAGGCCCGCGCGACTGGCCTGTTCGGCCAGGCCGCGGTACCAGAGCAACGACGCCTGGCCCGCGCGTACCGCGTTGAGCCAGCCGTTGCGCTCGTCGGTTTCGAGCACGACCACGGGGCTCACCGAGTACTTGCCGAACATCGCGTCCAGCTCCCTGCGCCGCATGCTGCCGCGGGCCGGCAGCGCCAGGCGCATGCCGTGCAGCTTGCCCATCGGCACCGGGTTGGGCAGGTCGAGCCCGGGCGGGGAGATCAGCACGATCTCCTGGCGCTCGAGCGGATGGGTGATCAGGTCCGTGGGGACCGGGAGATCGGTGAGCCCGAGGTCGGCCCGCTGATCTCTGATGGCGCTGACGACGCCGTCTCTGCCGTCGCAGCGAACGATGTGCACGCGTACTCCCGGATGCTCGGCCGCGTAAGCCGGGAGCAGCCGCCCGGCCAGGCCGGGTTCGAGGCTGGGCGTGGACGCGATGCGGAGCTCCGCTTCCGTGACGCCGCTGTGGTTGGCCAGGCCCTCGATCTCGCGAACGGCATCGAGTGCCTCCCTCGCCAGCTTGACCACGCGACGGCCCTGCGCGGTAACGACCACGCCACGGCCTGAACGAGCGAAGAGCGTCATACCGAGCTCCCGCTCCAGATCGCGGATCGCGCGGGACAGCGCAGGCTGCGCGATGTAAAGCGATCTTGCCGCGTCGGTCATGGTGCGGTGCTCCGCAGTCGCGACCACATAGCGGAGCTGCTGGAGATTCATGCCAAAGAAGCTAGGGCAACGCCCGCCGCGCGGACCGGGAGATAACCGAGATCACCTCGAATGATTTCGGACCGTAACCGATCACTGCTACATCCGTGACGGGTGAGAAATGAGTATGCTTTTGCCCCAAATTTGGCAAGGGTCCGGCAAGTCGCGGCGCAAAGCCATCGATTCCAGACAACCGGGCAAACGGGGAGACACGGTGACAGGGAACGGGCATTATCCACCCCCGCCACAGGGGCCAGGGCAGCCACAGAGGCCTCCCTCATTGCCGTGGCCGCCGCCGAACTACCGCCAGCCGCAGCCGCCGAGCCGGCAACCGTACCCGACGCCTCCGCCACCTCCCCCACCGCCTCCCCCGCCGCCTCCGCAGGGGAACCCGTACCAGCAGGCGCCGCCGCCCCACCCTCAGGGGCCCGCGTACCCGCAGCAGGCCTATCCCCAGGGCGGCCCGCAGTACCCGCCACCGCCGCCACCCTACGGGCAGCAGCAGCAATACCGGCAACCGCCGCCCCCGCCTCCGCCGCCACCGCCGCCGCCGCCGCCCCCTTTGCCGCCGGCGCAGTGGGGGCCGCCGCAGCGCAGGAAGTCCGGCATGGGCGTCTTCGGCGTGATCGGCGGCGTGCTCGGGGGGATCGCCGCGCTGTTCGTGCTGATCGTCATCGCGTCGGCGCTGTTCAAGAGCGCGTCGAGGTCGGAGACGACGACACCGGTCGCGATCCCGACATATGAGCCTTCGGAGCGCGCCACCAGCGACCCGTTCCCCACCCGCACGCGGCAGCCGACCCCGACGGAGTCCGACTCGCCGACGCGGCAGCCCACCCAGGAGGAGACCCAGGAGCCGGAGACGACCCCGACGCAGCCTCCCAAGGTGACGCTGAACACGAGCCTGAAGAGCAACACCATGTACCGGGCGGGCTCGCTGCCCAGGCTGAGCTGCTCCGGCGGAAGCGCCAACATCTTCAACCACAGTCAGCTCAAGGCGCTGATCCTGAAGACCGGCAAGTGCATGGACCAGGCATGGGGCCCGATCCTGGAGAAGCAGGGCATCCAGTTCAGCGCGCCCAACTACGCCATCGCCGCCAAGCGGGGCCGGGGCGCGTGCGGCGACTATCCGTCGGCCGGGAGCATGGTGCCGTACTACTGCCCCCGCAACAACACGATCTACGCCTCCACCTCGGCCATGTCCCGGGGCAACGGCAACGCCCGCGGGTACGGCCAGATCATCCAGTGGCACGGCGGCATCATCAGCATGATGGCCCACGAGTACGGCCACCACATCCAGAACATCACCGGCCTGATGGACTCCTGGTGGCGCGCCACCCTCGACTCCTCCGGCCAGAGCGGCAAGCTGGCGCTCAGCAGGCGACTCGAGCTGCAGGCGACCTGCTTCGGCGGCATGTGGATGCGGTCGGTGGCGGCGTCGTACCCGGTGAGCACGTCCCTGCGCAGCCGCCTGTTCTCGTTCTACGCCCAGGTGGGCGACTATCCGGGGTGGCCGCGCGACCACGGCACGCCCGCCAACAACAACCGGTGGTTCCGGCAGGGCTGGGAGCGGGACAAGACGTACCAGTGCAACACCTGGATGGCGCCGTCCTCGACCGTCTCCTGAAAAAAGTTACGACCTACCCAAAACCCCATAAACGCGGCCCATCGTGCACGTAGTGTTCATCTCAGCTTGGGCACATGTCTCTGATGTCCAGATATGGGGACTAGAATCCTGGCAATCTTGTGCCCAACGGGGGGCAACGACAGTTTTGCCTGGTAGGCGTGTAAGGAGCCGGGTGTGAGCAATCGCGATGGGGCAGAAAACGTGCCAGGGGGCAAGAAGAAACGGCGGCCCGTTCGCCGTCCGCGCCCTGGCTCCTCATCCCCTCGCTTCGCCAAGCCCCTGACGACCGGATCAGTACTCGGGTGGACCGCTTTGTCCGCCATCGCGCCCGGCGCCGCACATCTGCGCGCCGGGCGCCGCCGTACCGGGCTGATCCTCCTCAGCGTGTACGCGGTGCTGCTCCTGGCGGCCCTGGCCTACGGGCTGACCCGGAACCTGCAGAACCTCACCGCCTTCGTCGGCGACGGGATGATGATCACCGTGGTCGTGGTGGCCTCGGTCCTCGCGCTGCTGTGGTTCGCCGTGCTGGTGACCTCGTACGTCGCGCTCGGGCCCAACCGCCTCAACCAGCAGGGCCAGGTGCTGACCGGCATCGTGGTCGGGGTGCTGTGCGTGGCGGTGATGTCGCCGTTCGCCCTGACCGCCAACTACGTGCTGACCGCGCGGGAGGCGATCAAGCAGATCTTCCCCTCGGTGTCCGACCCCGACGTCCCCGCCCCGGTCAAGGAGGGCGAGGACCCGTGGGGCGGCAAGGACCGCGTGAACTTCCTGCTGATCGGCGGCGACGCGGCCGGCAACCGCACCGGCGTGCGCACCGACAGCATGAACGTGGCCAGCATCGACCTCAAGACGGGCAACACCGTCCTGTTCAGCCTGCCGCGCAACCTGCAGCACGTGCGCTTCCCGCCGACCTCGCCGCTGCACAAGCAGTTCCCGAACGGCTACATGGCCGAGCTCCCCAACGGCGGCCTGCTCAACGAGGTCTGGCAGTACGCCAACGACAACCCGCAGCTCATGGGCGGCAAGAACAAGGGCCCCCGGGCGCTGATGGACGCCATCGGCTACACGCTGAACCTCAAGATCGACTACTACATGCTGATGAACATGTTCGGCTTCGCGGACCTCGTGGACGCCATCGGCGGCCTCAAGATCCGGGTCGAGCAGGACGTCAAGTGGGGCGGCCACTTCGGCACGGCGGGCACCATCAAGGCGGGCTACCGGAAGCTGTCGGGCGAGCAGGCCCTCTGGTACGGCCGTTCCCGGGTCAACAGCGACGACTTCTCCCGCATGGCCCGCCAGCGCTGCGTCATCGGCGCCTTCGCCCAGCAGGCCACCCCCACCGTGATCCTCGCCAACTTCACCAAGATCGCCGGCGCGGCCAAGCGGCTGGCCCAGACCAACATCCCGGAGCACCTGCTGCAGCCGCTGGTGCAGCTGGCGGTCAAGGTCAAGGACGCCCGGATCACGAGCGAGCAGTTCGTGCCGCCGCAGTTCTGGCCGGGCCGGCCCGACTGGGCCAAGATCCGCCTGGCCGCCAGGAAGGCGATCGCCGACTCCAGCCGGCCCGCCCGCCAGGCCCAGACGGCCAACGTGAGCGCGTCCCCGAGCGTCACGTCCTCGGCCTCGCCGACCCGTACGCGCCCGCTGACGCCCACGCAGACGCCGACCAGGAACACCCAGAAGGGCGGCGGCGCCAAGTCCCTCGACGAGCTCTGCGGTCTGTAACCACGGCACCGGCGGCGGGGA
>NZ_JBSFTC010000367.1:0-9877 GCF_053590415.1 Nonomuraea sp. NPDC003201 | reverse complement strand
TCCGTCCCCGGCCGCACCCGCCGGTACGGGGGTGCCGGAGCGCCCGGACTTGACCGCCTCGACGGCCGCGAAGTCGCACGCCAGCTCGACGGTGACGGTGGCCGTGACCGGCGACGACGCGGTGGAGACGATCTCCACCTGCTCGCCCATGCCGAACGGCGACACCTCCCGCGAGCGCTCGATCCGGACCGTGGGGTCGATCGTGCGGTCGCCGAGCCAGCGGGCCAGGGACACGAACCGGGCCTGGCCGGCGGCCCCGGGCGCGTACCCGATGGACTCCGGCTCGCGCCCGTCCACGAGGAGCCGGGCCTGGGACAGCACCCGGCGGTCCGCGCAGAAGAGCCCCTGCACGCCGGCCTGACGGATCTGGCCGTCGGCGTCGCTCAGCGCGCTCGCCGGCGCCATGACGGTGCTGACCAGATCGTGCAGCAGCGGCTGAAGCACTACGTTTCCCCCTGAGGTCAGGTCAATGATCACCCGGGTCTTGACAGACGGACGCCGGGGGTGCAGATTTCGAAACACTCCGCTAACTTTGAACGATCAAATCATGCCTCACCAGACTTTGAACGTTCAACCCCCTCGAAAGGCGATTTATGGCGGAAAAGGTGACGATCACCGATGTGGCGAAGGCAGCAGGCGTGTCGCGCCAGACGGTGTCGAACGCGCTCAACAGCCCGGAAGTGGTCCGGGAGGAGACCCGCAAGCACGTCCTCGAGGTGATCGAACGGCTCGGCTACCGCGCCAACCAGGCCGCCCGCCAGATGCGCACCGGCCGCTCCCGCCTGATCGCCATCGGCATCGAGCCCGACGGCGACGGGATCAGCGGCTCGTGGGCCGACCGCTTCCTGCACAGCCTGTCGGAGACGGCCGCGCAGGAGGGGTACCGGATCCTGCTCTACACCGCCGCGGACGACCACGCGGAGATCGCGACGTACGAGGACCTGCTCGGCGCGTACAAGCCGGACGCGTTCGTGCTGACCGGCACCCACCACGACGACCTGCGCGCGTCCTGGCTGCTGGAGCGCGGGCTGCCGTTCGTGGCGTTCGGCCGGCCCTGGAGCGACCTGCCCGACGCGCGCCATCCGTGGGTGGACGTGGACGGCGCCGCGGGCACCGAGGCCGCCACCCGCCACCTGCTCGCCGCCGGTCACCGCCGCATCGGCTTCATCGGCTGGCCGCCCGGCTCGGGCGTCGGCGACGACCGCCGCGAGGGCTGGGCGAGAACCCTCCGTGACCAGAACTGGGGCCACGATCCGGACGGGTTGCAACGGGCGGTCGAGGACGGCATCACCGCCGGGGAGAGCGCCGCCCGCGACCTGCTCGCGGCCGACCCCGGCGTGACCGCCCTGGTGTGCGCGAGCGACTCCCTCGCCCTCGGCGCGCTGCAGGCCCGCGAGCCCGGCCGCCCCGTCGCGGTGATCGGCTTCGACGACACGCCCGCCGCCAGGGCCGTCGGCCTCACCAGCGTCCACCAGCCGCTCGGCGAGGCCGCCGCGGCCTGCGTCGACCTGCTCGCCCGCGCCCTGGAGAGCCCCGACGCCGAGCCGCCGTCGGCGCACGTGCTGCTGCCCCCCTCTCTGACCATCCGTAAGTCCGCCTGACCCTCAACCCCCCACAACGCGAGAACAGGAACCACCGCGATGACGTCACGTACCCGCCGCGCCGCCGCGATCAGCGGCCTCGCCTGCGCCACGCTCGTTCTGTCGGCCTGCGGCAGCGGCTTCGACGACAAGCCGAGCCAGGCCCCCCAGCAGAGCGGCGGCCAGGTCAACCTGCAGATCCTCATCGGCTCCTCCGGCGAGGCCGAGACCGCCGCCGTCAAGCAGGCCGCCCAGACCTGGGCCTCCTCGGCGGGCGCGGCCGCGACGGTGACGCCCGCGCAGGACCTCGCCCAGCAGCTCGGCCAGGCCTTCGCCGGTGACAGCCCCCCGGACGTGTTCTACGTGGACGCCTCCCGCTTCGCCGACTACGCCAGCGTCGGCGCCCTGGAGCCGTACGGCGACAAGATCAGCCAGCCCGACGACTTCTACCCCTCCCTGCGCACGGCGTTCACCCGTGACGGCAAGCTCTACTGCGCGCCCAAGGACTTCTCCACCCTCGCGCTGATCGTCAACAAGGACCTGTGGTCCAAGGCCGGGCTCACCGACGCCGACGTGCCGACCACCTGGGAGCAGCTCACCTCGGTCGCCGAGAAGCTCAAGGCCAAGGACGTCACCCCGCTGGCGATCGGCCCGACCCGCGACCGCGTCGGCGCGTTCATGGTGCAGGCCGGCGGCTGGCTGACCAGCCCCGACGGCAAGCAGGCCACCGCCGACAGCCCGCAGAACCTCGCGGCCCTCGAGTACGTGCGCTCGCTGGTGTCGGCCAAGCTGGCCCGCTACCCCGACCAGCTCGACGCGGGCTGGGGCGGCGAGGCGTTCGGCAAGGGCAAGGCCGCCATGACCATCGAGGGCAACTGGATCAAGGGCGCGCTCAAGGCGGACTTCCCCGACGTCAAGTACTCGGTCCACGAGCTGCCGGCCGGCCCCAAGGGCAAGGGCACGCTGTCGTTCACGAACTGCTGGGGCATCTCCGCCAAGAGCAAGCACAAGGAGCAGGCCGTCTCGTTCGTCGAGGCGATGACCAAGGCCGACCAGCAGATGACCTTCGCCAAGGCGTTCGGCGTCATGCCCTCGCGCCAGTCCGCCAAGGCCGCCTACACCGCCGAGTTCCCCGACGACGGCCCCTTCGTCAACGGCGCCGACTACGCCCAGGGCCCCGTGAACGCCCCCAAGATGGACAGCGTCCTGGCCGACTTCGACACCGGGCTGCAGCAGCTGGCCACCACCGCGCCCAAGACGCTGCTGCAGCGGACGCAGAAGAACATCCAGGCCGCGCTCGGCACGTCATGACCATCAGCAAGACTCGTGAGAACCTGGCGGGCTGGCTCTTCGTGGCCCCCGTCGTGGTGATCCTGGGCCTGTTCCTGCTGGCGCCGATCCTCATGGCGCTGTGGGTGAGCCTGACCGACTGGAACGGGCAGGGCAGCCCGTTCCGGGGCGGCGTGCCGTTCGTCGGCGTGGACAACTACACCCGCCTGTTCACCGAGGATGGGCTGGCCAGGCAGGACTTCATGACGAGCGTCCGCAACAACGTCTACTACGTGGCCATCGTGGTCCCGTTGCAGACCGTGCTGGCGCTCGGCCTGGCCCTGGTCGTCAACAGCCGGCTGCTGAAGGGCCGGACGTTCTTCCGCGCCGCGTTCTTCTTCCCCTCGGTGACCAGCTCGGTGGCGATCAGCGTGGTGTTCCTGTTCGTCTTCGCCAACTCCGGCGCGGTCAACGCCCTGCTGGGCCTGTTCGGCGTGGACGGGCCCCAGTGGTTCGCCGACTCGCGCGGGGTGCTGCACCTGCTGCTCGGGTCCGTCGGCCTGGTCGATCCGGCGGCCCCGCCGGAGGCGCTGACCACCGGCGGCCCGTTCGGGCTGTCGTGGTGGGAGTGGCTGTCCGGGCCCAGCGTGGCGATGACGACCATCATCGCGCTGGTCGTCTGGACCACGTCGGGGACGTTCATGCTCATGTTCCTGGCGGCGCTGCAGGACATCCCGGTGTCGCTGGAGGAGGCGGCCATGCTGGACGGGGCGGGCCGCCGCCAGGTCTTCCGGCGCGTGACCCTGCCGCTGCTCAAGCCGACCATGTTCCTGGTGCTCACGCTGGGGCTGATCTCGACGTGGCAGGTCTTCGACCAGGTGTACGTGATGAGTCAGGGCAATCCCGCCAAGACCACCCTGACGCCGGCGTTCCTGTCGTACCAGACGGCCTTCCGCAGCTTCGAGTACGGCTCGGGCACCGCGATCTCGTTCGTGCTGTTCACCATCATCGTGGTGCTGACCCTGGTCCAGCGCTGGGTGATGAGAGAGAGGCGTCATGCGTAAGGACAACGCGCGGTCGCTGGCCTCCACCTTCACCGGCTACTTCATCCTGATCTTCTTCGCGCTCGTCTTCCTCTACCCGTTCGTCATCCAGATCGCCGCCTCCTTCAAGACCGAGTCGGACGCGGCGGCGCAGCCCCTGTCGCCCATCCCCGACCCGGTGACGCTGGGCGGCTACGAGAAGGTGTTCCTCAGCACCGACCTGCCGCTGTGGCTGGGCAACTCGCTGCTGGTGACCGTGGTCATCACGGTCGGGCGCGTGCTGCTCGACTCCATGGCCGGGTACGCGCTGGCGCGGCTGCGCTTCCCGGGGCGGCGGGCGATCTTCTCGACGATCATCGCGATGCTGGCGGTGCCGGGCGTGGTGCTGTTCATCCCGAAGTTCCTGGTGCTGAACCAGTTCGGCATGTACGACAGCTACACCGCGCTGATCCTGCCGGTGATCGCGGACGCGGCCGGGGTGTTCATCATGAAGCAGTTCTTCGAGTCGCTGCCGGTCAGCGTCGAGGAGGCGGCGAAGGTGGACGGGGCGGGCGTCTTCCGTACGTACTGGTCGATCGTGCTGCCGATGGCCCGGCCCGCGCTGCTCACGCTCACCATCATCTCGTTCCAGGGCTCCTGGAACGAGTTCGCGCACACGCTGGTGGCGGTGCAGAACCCCGAGCTGTTCACGCTGCCGCGGGGGCTGGCCGACCTGGTGAGCGGGTCGCTGGGCAAGGGCACGCAGTATCCGCTCAAGCTGGGGGCCGCGCTGATGGCGACCATTCCGGTGGCGGTGGTGTTCGTGATCTTCCAGCGGTACTTCGTGCGCGGCGCGAACGAGGGCTCCGACAAGGGCTGAGCGTTCCTCTGGACGTCAGCGGATGTTCAGAAGCACCCCCTAGATTCCGGTCACGTGAAAGTTGATGACAGATCTTCCCTGCTCACCCGTCGTTCCCTCCTCGCCGGCGCGCTCTCCGGAGCGGGCCTCGCCGTCCTGGGCGGCACCGCCGCCCAGGCGGCCACGCTCGGGAGGGCGCCCCGGGTTCTGATCGCCACGAACGAGCCGTGGGGCACCTACCACGTGGCCCCGCTGCTTCCGGAGGCGCGGCGGCGCGGGTGGGAGATCACGCAGTTGGTGCCCGACCTGACGGGGATCAAGCCGGGCGACCCGGTGCCGGTCGCGACGCCGGACCGCGTTCCGGACGCCGATCTGCTCGTCGTGACGGGCGCCGGGGACTGGCCGGCGGAGTGCGCCGCCCGGTTCTCGCGGCTGCCGCTGGTCGCGAGCTCGCTGGCGTACCAGCTGCCGGTCGAGGCGCCGCGCGCCAAGGAGTTCCGCGACCGGCTCAGGGCGGTCACCGCGTCCTCGCCGGCCGAGGCCAAGGTGTTCGACGACTACCTGGGCACGCGCCGCCCGATCACGGTCGTCGGCACCCCGCAGACCGACGATCTGCCCAGGCACGCGCCCGAGCCCGGCACCGTCCTGGTGCTCACCAGCGTGACCAAGTCCAGCAGCACGGGCGGCTCGGCCCCCGGCACCGAGCTGCTGCTGGCCGCCGCCGATCGGCTGGCGGCGGCGGGCAGGCACATCCTCGTGGGACTGCACCCCCGCGAGGACCGCTCGCTCTGGGAGAAGTACGAGATCAGCTCCGTGCCGTCGGTCCAGGCGTCGGCCAGGGCCGAGGCCGCCATCGGCATCCCGGGCACGGTCTTCCCGGTGGTCGCGGCCGTGGGCGTCCCGCTGGTGGGCTGCACGGACCCGCGCCTGAACATCCCCGCCTACCTGCTGAGCGTCTGCTCCCACACGATCACCGACGCGGACGAGGCCGTGACCGCCGTGACGCAGGCCGAACCGGTGTCGCGGGAGGTGCTGTACGAGGCCGTCGGCCCGATCGGCGGCTCGGCCCGCCGGCTGCTGAAGGCGTGGCGCAAGGCCGGCGTCCGGGTCTAGCGGGTCATCGTCTGGCGCAGCCGCTCGGCCTGCTCGCGCAGGGGTTGCGGGATCAGCTCGACGAGCTGGTCCGGCCTGAGCGGCAGGTCGAGCAGGCTGAGCTTGACCCGCTTGCGCTGGGCGTAGGTGTCGGCGTCGAACCGTACGACGTCCACCGCGTCCGTGCGCAGCCGCGCAGACAGCTCGGCTCCGGGGCTGAGCTGCCTGGCGGGGGTGCCGTCCACGGAGAAGAGCAGCGTCATGTCGTCCGACGGGTTGCGCAGCACGATGTGGTCGTCCTTGCCGAGGATGACCGAGCGGCTGATGCCGGACATCGGGGCCACCGGGGTCAGGGCGACGGCCTCGGTGGACGGCGAGATGATCGGGCCGCCGGCCGCGTGGTTGTAGGCCGTCGAGCCGGTCGGGGTGCAGACGATCACCGCGTCCGCGCGGTAGTAGCCGTGCCTCAGGCCGTTGACCTCGAGGTCGAGGGTCAGGCTGGACAGCGGATCGGCGGCGGTGACCACGATGTCGTTGAACGCGGTGTGGTCGTCGGCCTCCAGGCAGCTGTGCGGTTCGAGGGTGTAGTGGCCCTCGGCCAGGCGGTCGAGGGCCGGCTCCAGCTCCGACGGGGTCACCTCGATGAGGAAGCCCAGGTGCCCGTGGTTGACGCCGAGCACCGGCACCTGGCGGCCGACCACCAGGCGCACCGCGCCCAGCATGGTGCCGTCGCCGCCCAGGCTGATCACTCTGGTCACCCGCTCGACGAACTCCTCGGGCGTGACGATCTCGACCTCCGGCCCCACCCGCCCAGCGTCGCACCGCCGGGCGATGACCGCGCCTCCGGCGCGCCGCGCGTGCCGGAGGATCAGCCGTACGGAGTCCTGCACCGGCCGGTCAGGGTGCACCACCAGCCCAAGAGTGAAGTGCTTCACGTGGTGCCCCCTACCCGGCGATGCGGTCAGCGGACCTTTCGGATGGGAATCACCGTCAGGGCGCCGAGCACGGCGAACACCAGGGCGGCCGTGAAGGCGGCGGGATAGTTGTCGGTGCCGCCGCCGATGGTGAGAAAAAGCGGGGCGATCAGCGGGGCCAGCGACTGGGGCAGCGAGTTGGCGATCTGGAAGACGGCCAGGTCCTTGGCCGCGTTGTCGGGGTTGGGCAGGACCCGCACGACCAGCGCGATGTCGACGGCCATGTACGCCCCGGTGACCAGGCCCAGGATCAGCGAGCCGACCAGGTACTGGGGGTAGGTGGTGGTGAAGCCGAGGGTCAGCAGGCCCACCCCCATGATCAGGGACGCCGCCAGCACGAAGATCTTCCCGCGTCCCAGCCGGTCGGAGAGCCACCCGCCGATCGTGGCCGTGACCAGCGAGCCGCAGGTGAAGACGAGCGTGGCGGTGAAGACCAGGGACACGGCCTCGGTGGGGCTGTAGCCGAGGCGGTCGGTGATGACGTAGAAGCCGAAGGTCAGCTTGAACGCGTTCCCCGTGAAGATCAGGAAGCGGCCGGCGAAGGCCCAGCCGAAGTCGCGGTGGGCGAAGGGGTTGACCCACAGGCTGCGCAGCAGGTCGAGAGGGCGGAACGGGCCGAGCGCCGCCCGGTCGGCGGGACGGTCGGGCAGGAACGCGATCAGCAGCCCGAGCGCGACGAACGCGAAGACCCCCGGCAGCAGGAACATGAGGAACGTGCTGCCGGCGACGGACGTGGTGATGAACGTGCCGGCCAGGATGCCGGCGTTGCTCATCAGGCCGATGACGCCGGAGACCCGTCCGCGCTGCCGCTCCGGTATGTGGTCGGGGTTGATCGCGTTGAGCGCGGCCTGGGCGGCGTTGTAGCCGGCCTGGGTGACGCACCAGCCGCGCAGGCGGCCTCGGCCTGCTCGGCGCGGAAGGCGTGCGGGCTGCACACGGCGACGATCTCTACGGCGGGGTCGGTGAGCAGTTCCTCGACGGAGGTGCCGTGGGCGGCCCCGGCGCGGGCGGCGACCGCGGCCGCGGTGCCCTCGTCCACGTCCATGACGCGGGCCACGTGCAGCCGGTCGGACAGCCCGGCGACGGCGGGGAGATGGATGGCCTGGGTGACCGGGCCCGCTCCGATGAATCCGACGCCGACGGTCATCGACGCTCCTCTGCGGTGGTGAGGTGTTCGGTGACCCACTGGCGCGACAGGATCGCGCTGTCCTTGGGGGTGCCGTGGTCGGGTACCTCGACCTCGACCACTATCCACCCGCCGAAGCCCGCGGGCAGCGCGGCGAGCGCCCCTTCGAGATCCACGTCGCCCTGACCCGGCTCGGTCCACAGGTGGCGGGCGACGGTGGCCTCCCGGTAGTCCGCGCCCGCCTCGCGGGCCTGCCGGGCGACGGCGGTGTGGACGTCCTTGAGGTGGGCCGCGCCGACCCGGTCGCGGCAGCGGGTGATCAGTTCCGCCGGATCCGCGCCCGCCCAGTGCAGGTGGCCGGTGTCGGGCCCGAAGGAGAGCAGTTCCGGGGCGATGGCGTCCAGGACCGCGCGGGTCTCCTCCTCGGTCTCGATCCAGGTGCCGACGTGCGGGTGCAGGCACGGGCGCAGCCCCTCGCCGGTGATGACCTCGCAGGTCCGGGCGAGGTTCTCGATGACGGTGGCGAGCCTGCCCGGGTCGTGCGCGGCGCCGGTCGCGGGTGCGGCGAGCCGTTCCGGGGTGAGGGCCGAGGCGATGAACACCTCCGTCATGCCGAGCGCGGCCTGCGTTCCCGCGTGCCGCCTGGCGTGTTCGAGGAGGCCGGGCATCGCCTCGGGGTTCTCGTACGTGCCCTGGAAGTAGCCGGGCGCGGGGGCGAGTCCGTACTCGCCGAGGAGGGCCAGGTAGGCGGCCGCCGAGGTGCCTTCGGGCACGTCGGCCTGGACGGCGGTGAAGCCCGCCTCGGCGATCTCGGCGAAGGCGGTGCGCAGGGTGGGGACGTC
Organism: Nonomuraea sp. NPDC003201; assembly: GCF_053590415.1. Classification (NCBI taxonomy): domain Bacteria; kingdom Bacillati; phylum Actinomycetota; class Actinomycetes; order Streptosporangiales; family Streptosporangiaceae; genus Nonomuraea; species Nonomuraea sp. NPDC003201. The sequence goes on along the minus strand of NZ_JBSFTC010000367.1, from coordinate 1,113 downwards.
CAGCGTGAAACCGGACGGCCCGAGCAGCCAGGGTAGCGGGTTGATGCCGATCATCTCGGGGTCCTTCCAAGGGCGCGAGCATGTGGCGTCGCACCTGCTCCAGTGCGTAACGGAGCCCATCGGGGAAATGTGATCGAGTGTTAACCTTTGGGACTCAAAACGTAAACGCCTGATAGCTTTTGACGCAAGAGGTTGATCCGAAGATTTTCCGTGGGAGGCTCAGAGGGTGACGAACGTCGGCGGGACCCCGCGCGGCCCGTACCGGAGCGGCATCAAGCGCCGCGAGCAGATCGTCAGCGCCGCCGCCAAGGCCTTCGGCGAGCGCGGCTACAACGGGGCGTCCATGCGGCAGATCGCCGCGGACGTGGGCGTCTCACCGGCGGCCCTGCTCCGCCATTTCCAGGACAAGGAGGAGCTGCTCGCCGCGGTGCTCGAATGGTGGGCGCGGGAGACAGCCGCGCTCCGGCACGAACGGCGCGACGGGCTGTCGGCCTTCGACGACCTGCGCGACCTCATGACGTACCACACCCACCACCGGGGCCTGCTCGAGCTGTTCATCCACCTCACGGGCGAGGCGTCCAACGAGAAGCACCCGGCGCGCGCCTTCATCCAGGACCGCTACACGGGCATCGTGAACATGCTGGTCAAGCGCCTGCTCGCGACGGCGGAGACGGGAGAGATCCCGCCGTTGACCGACGCGCAGGCCGAGGCCGAGGTACGCGCGCTCTGCGCCACCATGGACGGCCTGGAGATCCAGTGGCTGCTCGATCCCACCGTGGACCTGGTCGGCCTCTTCGACTTCCACCTCGACCACACGCTGGCGCGATGGAGGAGCGGCGCGTACGCGCCGGTCGCGGGCTCCTGAGCCTTGACGGCTCGCCAAGGCCCAGGAGCCCGCGCAGTCGACGGCGGGTCCTGACGCCGCCCGATGCCGGGGGTTCAGCGGGGCGGCAGGGTGAAGCGGGTCAGCACGCTCCTGCCGTCCGTCACCATGACGTCGAGGAGGTCGCCGCCGGCGGCGAGGACGAGCTCGTCGTCCCCGTCGCCGTCGTAGTCGCCCGCCGCCAGCGGCGCGCCGCGGACCAGGCCGCTGATGCCGCCACCGGCTCGCAG
>NZ_JBSFTC010000366.1:0-9922 GCF_053590415.1 Nonomuraea sp. NPDC003201 | reverse complement strand
TCCCGATGGCCGCCAGCGCGACGACCGCCGCGACCAGGAACGCGGTGGACGTGGCGGCCGGCGCGATCCCGGCCCAGACGAGCAGGGGCACCGCGCCGTACCCGAAGGCGCCGGTGATCAGCCCGACCCGGGCGGCGGGCCGTTCCGGGTACCAGGAGGAGACGACCTCGCCGCAGACCCCGTAGACCAGGCCGGCGCCCAGCCCGCCGAGGAGCGCGTACCCCGCGAAGGCGCCCGGGGCGCTCAGCGGGAGCGCCGCCGCGGCGAGGCCGGCGAAGCTCAGGGCGGCTCCCGCGGCCAGGCTGGTACGGACGCCGAGGCGGCCCCGCCGTACCAGGTGGAGCGCGGGCAGGGCGCCCGCGGCCTGGCAGGCGATCCAGACGGCCAGGAGGGTGAGCCCGGTGGCCTCCTTGGCGAGGAGGGCGGCGTAGCCGTACTGGAGCGGGCTGATCGCCGCCATGGCTCCCCAGGCCAGCCAGAACATGCGCGTGCGGTCGGCGGGGACGGGTCCGGGAAGGTACGAACGCCCGCGCCAGTCTCTAACTGCATTCTCCATACTGTATGGAATATCCAGTAGACGAGAGACTGTCGAGACCCTAGACGAGGGTTTTTCCATACGGTATACCGTCTACAAAGGAGGCTCGAATGGACCTGTACGAGTATCAGGCGAAGGAGCTCTTCGGGCGTCACGGGATCCCGGTCCCGGCCGGCAGGATCGCGGCCACCCCGGCGGAGGCCCGCGCGATAGCGGCCGAGCTGAACGCGCCCGTCGTCATCAAGGCCCAGGTGAAGACCGGCGGACGCGGCAAGGCGGGCGGGATCAGGACCGCGGCCGGGCCGGTCACCGCCGAGGCCGAGGCCGAGCACGTGATCGGGATGGACATCAAGGGGCACGTCGCGCGCAGCGTGCTGGTCGAGGCGGCGACCGTGCCGTTCGAGGAGTACTACGCGGCTTTCCTTGTCGACCGGGCTGAGGGCGGTTTCCTGGCGATGGTGTCCGGCCGGGGAGGCATGGAGATCGAGGAGCTGGCCGCCACCGACCCCGACGCCCTGGTGCGGCTGCCGGTCGACCCGGTGACGGGCGTGGACGCGGACGCCGCGCGCCTGCTGGCGGCCAAGGCGGGGCTGCCCGAGCAGGCGGCCGAGGTGCTGGAGAAGCTGTGGCGGGTCCTGGTCGCGGAGGACGCCCTGCTGGTCGAGGTGAACCCGCTGATCTGCACCACCGACCAGCGCATCGTGGCCCTCGACGGCAAGGTCACCCTGGACGGCAACTCCGCGTTCCGGCACGCCTGGGAGTACGGGGAGGCCACCGGCAGCCTGGAGGACCGCGCCCGGGCCAAGGGGCTGAACTACGTCAAGCTCGACGGCCGGGTGGGCGTGATCGGCAACGGCGCCGGGCTGGTCATGAGCACGCTCGACGTGGTCGCCGGGGCCGGGGCCGCCCCCGCGAACTTCCTGGACATCGGCGGAGGCGCGTCCGCCAAGATCATGGCCGACGGGCTGGAGATCATCCTGGCCGACCCCGACGTGCGCTCGGTGCTGGTCAACGTCTTCGGCGGCATCACCGCCTGCGACGCGGTGGCCAGCGGCATCGTCACCGCGCTCGAGCTCCTCGGCGAGCGCGGCCTGGCCAGGCCCATCGTCGTACGCCTGGACGGCAACAACGCCGAGGTGGGCCGGCGCATCCTGAGCGACGCCCGGCACCCGGCGGTCCGGCAGGTCTCCACCATGGACGGCGCCGCCGAGATGGCGGCCAGACTCGCGGCAGGTGCGTGATGGCGATCTTTCTGACCAAGGACAGCCGGGTGCTCGTGCAGGGCATGACCGGCGCGGAGGGCACCAGGCACACGGCCCGCATGCTGGCCGCGGGCACCGACGTCGTGGCCGGGGTGACGCCCGGCAAGGGCGGCCGGTCCGTGGACTTCGGCGAGCGCTCGGTGCCCGTGTTCGGGTCCGTGGCCGAGGCGATGGGGGAGACCGGGGCCGACGTCTCCGTGGTGTTCGTGCCGCCGCGCTTCACCGGCCCGGCCGTGGAGGAGGCGGTCGAGGCCGGGATGCCGCTGTGCGTGGTGATCACCGAGGGCGTCCCCGTGCACGACGCGGTGCGCTTCCGCGCCCTCGCGCACGGCCGCACCCGGATCATCGGCCCCAACTGCCCGGGGCTCATCAGCCCGGGGCAGTCCTCGGCCGGGATCATCCCCGCCGACATCACCTCCGCCGGGCGCATCGGGCTGGTGTCGAAGTCGGGCACGCTGACGTACCAGCTCATGTACGAGCTGCGCGACCTCGGCTTCTCCACCGCCGTCGGCATCGGCGGCGACCCGGTCGTCGGGACCACCCACATCGACTGCCTCCAGGCGTTCCAGGACGATCCCGGCACGGACGCCATCGTCATGATCGGCGAGATCGGCGGCGACGCCGAGGAGCGGGCCGCCGCCTACATCGCCGCGAACGTCAGCAAGCCCGTGGTCGCCTACGTGGCCGGGTTCACCGCGCCGGAGGGCAAGACGATGGGGCACGCGGGCGCGATCGTGTCCGGCTCGTCCGGCACCGCCCAGGCCAAGAAGGAGGCGCTGGAGGCGGCCGGGGTCCGGGTCGGGCGCACCCCGTCGGAGACCGCCCGCCTCATGCGCTCTGCCCTGAGCCGGCGGGGTGCGGCGTGAGATTCGCCGTCAACCTGTCCATTCTCCTCACGGACCTGCCGCTGCTGGAGCGGCCCGCGGCGGCGGCCAAGGCCGGGTTCGACGCGGTCGAGCTGTGGTGGCCGTTCGGCGTCCCCGACCCCGCGGGCGTCGAGGTGGCGGCGTTGCGGCAGGCGATCGAGGACGCCGGGGTGTGCCTGACCGGCCTCAACTTCGACGCGGGCGACATGGCCGCCGGCGAGCGCGGCCTGCTGGCCAGGCCGGACGGCTCCGCCCGGTTCCAGGCCAACATCGACGTGGCGGTCCGGCTGGCGGGCGAGCTGGGCTGCGGCGTGCTCAACGCCCTGTACGGCAACGATCCCGGCACCGACCGGGCCCTGGCCGTGGCGAACCTGCGCGCGGCGGCCGACGCGGCGGCCTCGATCGGCGCGACCGTGGTGGTCGAAGCCCTCAACTCCCACGAGAACCCGAAATATCCGATCACGTCGTCGCAGGCGGCGTTCGAGCTGATCGACGAGGTCGACCGGGAGAACGTGGCCTTCCTGGCCGACCTCTACCACCTGCACCGGATGGGCGAGGACGTGCTGGAGCTCATCGACCGGCACAGCGCCAGGTTCGGCCACGTGCAGATCGCCGACGACCCCGGCAGGGGACACCCCGGCAGCGGCCGCATGCCGTACGGCGAGATCTTCGCCCGGCTGGCGGCGGCGGGCTACCGGGGCCACGTCGGCCTGGAGTACCGGCACCAGGGGCCGGGCGCGTTCGACTGGAGGCAGGCGTGAACATCGGGTTCGTCGGCTTGGGGATCATGGGCAGCCCGATGGCGGCCAACCTCCTCAAAGCCGGACATGTCGTGACCGGTTATGACGTGAGCGCCGAGCGGGTCGAACAGCTCGTCGGCCTGGGCGGCAAGGGCGCCTCCGGCGTGGTCGACGCGGTCGGCGGCGCCGAGGTGGTGATCACGATGCTGCCCGACTCGCCGCAGGTGGAGGAGGTCGCACCGCTGATCGTCGAGTACGGCCGCCCGAACCTGCTCTACATCGACATGAGCACCATCAAGCCCGAGACCTCCCGCTGGGTCGCCGGGCAGGCGGCGGCCGCCGGCGTACGGGCGGTGGACGCCCCCGTCAGCGGCGGCGAGCGCGGCGCGATCGACGGCACCCTGTCGATCATGGTGGGCGGGGCGGCCGAGGACGTCGAGGCGGCCCGGCCCGTTCTGGGCACCCTGGGCACGACCGTCGTGCACGTCGGCCCGGCCGGCGCGGGACAGACCGTCAAGGCGGCCAACCAGCTCGTCGTCGGCGGCATCTACGGGCTGGTGGCGGAGGCGATCGTGCTGCTCGAAGCCTCCGGCGTGGACCCCCTGGCGGGGCTGGACGTGCTCGCGGGCGGCCTGGCGGGCTCCAGGATCCTGGAGCTCAAGCGGCACACCATGGTCAGGCGGGAGTTCAACCCCGGCTTCCGGATCGACCTGCACCACAAGGACATGGGCATCGCCGTCGCCGCCGCCCGCGAGGCCGGGGTCAGCCTGCCGCTGACCGGGCAGGTCGCCCAGCTCGTGGCCGCGGCCCGGGCGCAGGGCTACGGCTCGCTCGACCACTCCGCCCTCCTGAAGGTCGTGGAAAGGCTGAATGCGTGAACGAGCGAAGCGAGAGAACCAGAAGCACGGCAAAGGGTTTCTCCGCGGGCGACGAAGGAGCCCGCGGAAAAAGGATTCCGTGCATGGAGGCCGTGGTGGCGGTGCTGGAGTCGGAGGGGGTGGACACCGTCTTCGGCATCCCGGGCGCGGCCATCCTGCCGCTCTACGCCGCGCTCCAGCACAGCTCGATCAGGCACGTCACCGTACGCCACGAGGAGGGCGGCACCCACGCGGCCGACGGCTGGTCCAGGGTGACCGGGAACGTCGGCGTCTGCATCGGCACCTCCGGCCCCGCCGGCACGAACATGATCACCGGCCTCTACACCGCCCTGGCCGACTCGATCCCCATGATCTGCGTCACCGGCCAGGCGGTCTCCTCCAAGCTGCACCAGGAGGCGTTCCAGGCGGTGGACATCGTGGAGATCGCCCGGCCGGTGACCAAGTGGGCGGTGCAGCTCAAGGAGCCGGCGCAGGCGCCGTGGGTGTTCAGGGAGGCGTTCAGGATCGCGCGGTCGGGGCGGCCCGGCCCGGTGCTCATCGACCTGCCGGTGGACGTGCAGCGCGGGACCTGCCTGTACGACCGGGAGCTGGACGCGCCGCTGCCCGTCGAGGAGCCTGCGCCGCTGCCCGGAGCCGTGCGCAGGGCCGTGGACCTGCTGGCCGAGGCCAGGCGGCCGATCATCCTGGCCGGCGGCGGCGTGATCATCGCGGACGCGTCCGACCAGCTGCGCGCGCTGGCCGAGCACCTCCAGGTGCCCGTGCAGGTGACGCTCATGGGCAAGGGCGCCTTCCCCGAGGACCACCCGCTGTTCGCGGGCATGGCGGGCATCCAGACCCAGACGCGGTGGGGCAACGCCGCGTTCCTGGAGAGCGACCTGGTGCTGGCCATCGGGGCCCGCTTCGGCGACCGGCACACCGGCGACCTCGACGTCTATCGCCGGGGCCGCACGTTCGTGCACGTGGACATCGAGCCCACGCAGCTCGGCCGGGTCTTCGAGCCGGACCTCGGGATCGTCGGGCACGCCCGGCCGGTGCTCGGGGAGCTGCTGCACGAGGCGCGCCGCCGTGGCGGGCCGCGGCAGCCGGGCAAGTGGGTACGGAAGGTCGCCGACCTGCGCAGGACGATGGCCCGCCGCGACGACTTCGACGACGTGCCGATCAAGCCGCCCCGGGTGTTCAAGGAGATCAACGAGTATTTCGGCAGGGACACCACGTTCGTCACCGCCATCGGGCTCTACCAGATCTGGTCGGGCCAGTTCCAGACGACCTACCTGCCGCGCCGCTACCTGGTGTGCGGGCAGGCCGGGCCGCTGGGCTGGGAGGTGCCCGCGGCGATGGGCGTCAAGTGCGCGCATCCGGAGCGGCAGGTCGTGGCGGTGGTGGGCGACTACTCCTTCCAGTTCCTCATGGAGGAGGTGGCGGTGGCCGCCCAGTACCGGATCCCGTTCGTCATCGTCATGATCAACAACGAGTACCTGGGCCTCATCCGGCAGGCCGAGATCCCGTACGACATGAACTACGCCGTGGACCTGCACTACGGAGAAGGCGGCATCGACCATGTCAAGGCCATGGAGGCGTTCGGCTGCCCGGCGCGCCGGGTGGAGCTGCCGGGCGACATCCGGGACGCGCTGGCCTGGGCGACGGCGGAGTCGGCGCGGGAGCGGCTGCCGGTGCTGGTGGAGGTGATGGTCGAGCGCGAGGCCAACGCCGCCATGGGTCCGTCGCTGGAGGCGATCAAGGAGTTCGAGCCGCTGCCCGAGCTCATCACCGCCGACTGGTCCGACTGAGGAGGAGCGTATGCGGATCAAGCCGGGTACGGCCTGGCGGGATGCCTACGAACGGTGCTGTTCGGCGGCCCCCGAGGCATTCCACGACGACCGGGTGCTCAACCACTGGGGCGGCATCTGGCACCGCGACGGGCGCCCCGTGCCCGGTTTCTCGCCGCTGGACGGCACCGCCATCGCGGGCCTGCCCCGGATCGACCGGGCGGGCGCGGGACGGGCGGTGGCGGGCGCCGTGGAGGAGCACCGGCGCTGGCGGCACCTGCCGCTCGCCGAGCGCAAGGCGATGGTGTCGGCCGCCGTCGAGTCGATGGCCGCCCACCGCGACCTGCTGGCCCTGCTGCTGGTCTGGGAGATCGGCAAGCCGTGGAAGACGGCCTGCGCGGACGTGGACCGCTGCCTGGACGGCGTGCGCTGGTACGTGGCCGAGATCGACCGCATGGTCGCCGGGCGGATGCCGCTGCCCGGGCCCGTCAGCAACATCGCGAGCTGGAACTACCCGATGAGCGTGCTCATGCACGCCATGCTCGTGCAGGCGCTGGCCGGCAACGCGGTGATCGCCAAGACCCCCACGGACGGCGGCCTGTGCTGCCTGACGCTCGCCTGCGCGCTGGCGGTGCGCGAGGGGCTGCCGTTCACGCTGGTGAGCGGGGGAGGGGCGGAGCTGTCGCCGGTGCTGGCCGGCGGGCGGGCGCTGGGCAGCGTGTCGTTCGTGGGCGGCCGGGACGCGGGGGCCAAGGTGGCGACCTCGCTGGCCGACCTCGGGCGGCGGCACGTGCTGGAGCAGGAGGGGCTGAACTGCTGGGGCGTGTGGGAGTACGGCGACTGGGAGCTGCTCACGAGGCAGATCCGGGCGTCGTTCGACTACGGCAAGCAGAGGTGCACGGCCTATCCGCGGTTCGTGGTGCGGCGGTCGCTGTTCCACGAGTTCCTGGGGGCGTACCTGGCGGCGGTGGGGTCGCTGCGGTTCGGCCATCCGCTCGCGGTGGCCGATCCCGGCGATCCGCTGCCGGAGCTGGACTTCGGGCCGCTGATCAACGCCTCCAAGGCCAAGGAACTGGCCGATCAGGTGGACGAGGCGGTGGCCAGGGGAGGGGTGCCGGTGCATCGGGCGTCGCTCGACGCCGGACATTTCCTGCCGGGGCAGGATATTTCGGCGTATTTGGCGCCGACGGCGCTCCTCAACCCGCCCCGCTCCTCACCCCTCTTCCACGCCGAGCCGTTCGGGCCCGTGGACACCATCGTGCTGGTGGACACGGAGGCCGAGCTGCTGGCCGCCATGAACGCCAGCAACGGCGCCCTGGTGGCCACGCTGTCGTGCGACGAGGAGGAGACGTTCCACCGGCTGGCGCCGGAGGTGCGGGCGTTCAAGGTCGGGCACAACCGGCCGCGCTCGCGCGGCGACCGGGAGGAGCTGTTCGGCGGGCTCGGGGCGTCTTGGCGCGGCGCGTTCGTCGGCGGCGAGCTGCTCGTGCGGGCCTCCACCGCGTCCTCCACCGCGTCCTCCACCGCGTCCTCCACTGCGTCCTCCACTGGAGGCCCGGACGGCGAGCGCCTGCCGGGCAACTTCCCGCACTACACCCTGTTGCCCTAGGGGGCGATGAGGCCGAAGCGGGTCGCCGCCAGGAGCACGAGGAAGGTCAGCATGGCGACCCGCATCACCTTTCCGCCGATCCCCAGCGACGGCCACGACAGGTACGCCAGCCAGCCGATGAAGGCGATCGCCGGCAGCACGGCCACGCCGCCCAGCGGGTTGGCCACGGCGAACCCGGCCAGCAGCAGGACCACCAGCACCGTCGGCGCCGTCCAGCGGGGCACCTGCGTGAACAGGTAGGTCATCGGCACGGCGCTGCGCCGCTCGACGGCCTTGCGCAGGCCGGTCGCGCCCGGCGTGAAGAACTGCTCGCCCTTGGGAAGCGGGCGCTTGCTGTCTGAGGCCACACCCAGAGCCTACGGGAGACAGACGGAGGCAGGGCGCCGAGCGGGCGGGCCGCCTGGCGAAGTAGGCGCATCAGATGGGCGTAACGCGTTTAATCTGGTCGGGTGCTCGCCGTGATCCGATACACCGTTCCAGAGTCCCAGTCCCAAGATTTCGTCAAGCAGGGCCACACCATCCTTGACGCGTTCGCCGCCCAGCCGGGCTACCAGCGTGGCAGGCTGGCCCGTTCGGTCGATGAGCCCAACCTGTGGGCCCTGGTCACGGAGTGGGAGGGTGCCGGTTTCTACCGCAGAGCGCTCTCCGCCGCCCGGATGGTGATGTATCCACTGATGATTCTCATGGTCAACGAACCCAGTGCGTTCGAGGACGTTTACACGCAGGAAGGCGCTTAACGATTACTGGCGCGCGAGAGGGTCCGTGCGTCCCCTAAGCTGGGATCTCACCAATTTCACTCGCCGACCTCCAGCCGGAAAGAGAATCAACCAAAATGGCACGACGCACCGACGTCATGGACACCATCGTCAGCCTCGCCAAACGCCGCGGGCTCGTCTACCCGTCGAGCGAGATCTACGGCGGACTGCGCGCGTCGTGGGACTACGGTCCACTGGGTGTCGAGCTCAAGAACAACGTCAAGCGGCAGTGGTGGCTGTCGATGGTCCAGTCGCGCGACGACGTGGTGGGCCTCGACTCCAGCGTGGTGCTGGCCCCCGAGGTGTGGCGGGCCAGCGGTCACGTCGAGACCTTCACCGACCCGCTGACCGAGTGCCTCTCCTGCCACAAGCGCTTCCGCGCCGATCACCTGATCGAGGCGTACGAGGAGAAGAACGGCAAGGAGCCCGAGGGCGGCCTGGCCGACATCACCTGCCCCAACTGCGGCAACAAGGGCACCTTCACCGAGCCCAGGCAGTTCAGCGGCCTGCTCAAGACCTACCTCGGCCCGGTCGAGGACGAGTCGGGCCTGGCCTACCTGCGCCCCGAGACCGCGCAGGGCATCTTCATCAACTACCTCAACGTGCAGCAGTCGGCGCGCAAGAAGATCCCGTTCGGCATCGGCCAGATCGGCAAGTCGTTCCGCAACGAGATCACGCCGGGCAACTTCATCTTCCGCACCCGCGAGTTCGAGCAGATGGAGATGGAGTTCTTCGTCAAGCCGGGCACGGACGAGGAGTGGCACCAGTTCTGGATCGACGAGCGCTACCGCTGGTACTCCGACCTGGGCATCAACAAGGACAACCTGCGCCTTTACGAGCACCCGAAGGAGAAGCTGTCCCACTACTCCAAGCGCACCGTCGACATCGAGTACCGCTTCAACTTCACCGGCTCCGAGTGGGGTGAGCTCGAAGGCGTCGCCAACCGCACCGACTTCGACCTGACCGCCCACTCCAAGGCGTCGGGCACCGACCTGAGCTTCTTCGAGCAGGACACGGGGGAGCGCTACGTCCCCTACGTCATCGAGCCCGCGGCCGGTGTCGACCGCGCCACGCTGACGTTCCTGCTCGACGCCTACAGCGAGGACGAGGCCCCCAACGCCAAGGGCGTCATGGAGAAGCGCACGGTCATGCGGCTCGACCACCGGCTCGCGCCGGTCAAGGCCGCGGTGCTGCCGCTCTCGCGCAACGCCGACCTGTCGCCGAAGGCCCGTGACCTGGCCGCGCAGCTGCGCCGCCGGTGGAACGTCGAGTTCGACGACGCGGGCGCCATCGGCCGCCGCTACCGGCGCCAGGACGAGATCGGCACGCCGTTCTGCATCACGGTCGACTTCGACACGCTCGAGGACCACGCGGTGACCATCCGCGAGCGCGACTCGATGGCCCAGGAGCGCATCTCCATCGACGGCGTCGAGTCCTACCTGCGCCAGCACCTGAACGATTAATTTCGTCCAGCGCTCGTCTCACGGGCCGCCCGCCGTTCTCACGGCGGG
>NZ_JBSFTC010000365.1:0-9994 GCF_053590415.1 Nonomuraea sp. NPDC003201 | reverse complement strand
TCTCCCACTTGCCACGCCACGGCACCTCGAAGTAGTCGTGGCCGCGGTACCACAGCGTGTTGCACACGGCGACGAGCGGCGAACCCAGCTCGCTGTCGCCGATGTGCCGGCGCAGCCGTCGGGCCGCGCTGCCGAAGCGGTGCTGGAAGACGTAGCTGGCGTACGGGCCGCCGTCCTTCTCGTGGGCGGTGATCTCGTCGTACTCGGCCAGCGACAGCGTCGGCGGCTTCTCGCACCAGACCCACGCGCCGGCGTCGAGCGCGGCTGTCACCGCCTCGCGATGCGCGACCGGCGGCGTTGCGACGACCACGAGATCGGGGCTCGCCGTCGCCAGCATCTCGGTCAGATCGGTGTGGCGGCCCGGGATGTCGTAGGCGTCGGCCAGCTCGTGCGCGCGGGCGGAGTCGACGTCGCACACGGCGACGACCCGTACCGCGTCGCCGGCCGCGGCCAGGGCGGGCAGATGACAGGCTTTCGCGATGCCCCCGGCGCCGACGAGGGCAACACGGACCGGGGACGAAGACGCAGGCATGTGGAACTCCTTTGGACGACCCAAAGAGTGATCGATCACTTTTGCCTGGTTAACCTATTTTCGATCGCCATTCGGGTCAACCCCGGCTGCGTCCGCCCCCGGAGAATGTGACGTGGCTCTCCAGGCCGGCACCGGTCAGGGGTGATGCGGAAAGCGTCAACGAATGAAGGTGGAGCGGCCCCTCGCCCTTGCCGTGCTGCCCCGGCAGATGAGACGAGGAGCCACGACCAGGCGCGCACGACCCAACGGCTCGGCCGATTCGACCTGCTCGAGCAGCACATTGACGCTGAGCCTGCCGACCTCGCAGAAGTCCTGCCGGACTGTGGTCAAAGAAGGGGCGAAGAACGCCGATTCGGGAATGTCGTCGAAGCCCACCACGCTCACCTGTTCGGGCACCTTTACGCCGGCCTCTGAGAACGCCCGCAGCAGGCCAAGCGCCATCTGGTCGTTGGCCACGAAGACCGCGGTGACGTCGGAGACGCGGCCGGCCAGGATCTTGCCGGCCAGGTACCCGGATCTGGGGGTCCAGTCGCCTGACAGCGCTTCGGGGATCGCTCGCCCGGCGGCCGACAACGCGGCTCGCCAGCCTTCGCTCCGTCCTTCGGCTTCCAGCCAGCCGTCTGGCCCGCTGATGTGCCAGACGGTTTCGTGGCCGAGATCGAGCAGGTGAGCCGTCGCCTGCCGGGCACCTTCCACCTGGTCCACAGTGACCACGGATACGTCGCCTTCGTGCCAGCCCCCGACGGCCACCGCGGGCAGGCCGGTGAGCAGGTCGGCGAGGGCCTGCGCCGCCAAGCGCTGCGGCGCGACCAGGATGACACCGTCCACTTCCCGCTCGGCCAGGTAGCCGATGGCCTCGTCGACGCCGGCCCGGTCAATGGTGCGGAGGCTCACGATGCTGACGAAACAGCCCGCGTTCCGGGCGGCTCGCTCGATGCCGTAGACGGCGCTGGCCGGGCGGAGCAGTGTGGAGCCGAAACTGACGACGCCGAGCCTGCGTGAGTGCCCGGTGATCAACATCCGGGCGGTCATGTTGCGGCGATAGCCGAGAGCGTTGATAGCTTGCAGGACACGGGCCCGTGTCTCCTCTCGGACTCGGCGATGGCCATTGAGCACGCGCCAGACGGTCTGGTGCGACACGCCCGCGAACCTGGCCACATCGGCCATGACCGGCAGATGGCGCTCGGCATGTGGTGGCATTGGCGCTCCTTTCCGGTGACGACGCGTCTGCTAGAGGGATCCATCAACAGCCGCAGTGGCATAGCCCCCGTGCAAGCAGAACGACGGACAAGGGCGGAGCCGGCGCGATCTGGCCTTAGCTGAGCAGGCCCAGCTCGGTGGAATCCGGCGCCGGCTGCGGCGAGCGTCATGCACCAGCTCTTGAGCAGGGCGAATCGCTTCATGAGTGGGGTCTCCTACCGTGGTCCGGGCCTCACCTCGAGGCCGGCGGCAGGACGACGAGGAGCAGCCCCTGCCCTTCCCCCGGCCAGAAGCCGTGCGACAGCATGGACAGTCCTTTCGCTTCCTGCGTCGAAACCAGGCGGACCTCTGCGAACCACGACTGTTAGCGTTAACATAACCGAGTTATCCTCATGGCCGTGATGGGCGTCACGCTAGGGTGCACGAATGCAGCCTGTCAAGGAACTTGAGGCTCGCTGTTTTCGGTGAATTCGCAGTAAGTTTCGCAACCGGTCGCCCTGGGCGTCGCTCTCTCGGATGATCAGGTCGGCGCCCCGTTCACCTCGGCGCTGCGCCAAGGACTCGCCCTGCGCCGGCTTGACCGGGCCCGCGCGACAGAGGCCCATGGCCTGCCCGTCGGTGTCGGCGGGTTGGACAGCCGCGGCAGGCGTTCGGTCAACGGCCGGTCCTGGCGGGAACCCGGTCAGAAGATTTCGGCTGCTAGCCCTTTCGTTTCGGCAGGTTTGCGGGCAGGTTCTTGACGAGTTTCATGAGTCGCACGTATGGTCCGGCATTAACGATCGAGATCTACTTCGCAACTTTCTGACCCTGCCATCTTCCGGCAAGGGCGCCGCGCTGACGTACGACGAGAAATGTTTGCAAGAAGCCCGCCTACCATGGTCGCCTCTCGCTCTGAGTTCTCTGGAAGAGACCACCTGTGAACTTCCGTAACGCCACACCGGTCATGCTCGCTGTGGCCACTTCTCCGTGCCGCCGCCTGTGGAGGAGGGCAAATCGTTCCAGTTCTGGTCGCTCGGCATCAACCAGAGGGGGCCTGTCTAGCACGACCAGAAGGCCAATCCGGGAGCGCAGGTGAAGCTCGCCGAAGTGGCGTCCTCGGTCGAGAGGGTGCAGGCGCTGACCATGGCGCCGGTCGGCGGCAAGGTGCCCGGCCCCTGGTGCTCATCCAGGGCGACGACGAGGAAGGCCTGCGCCGACTCCTTGCTCGGGCTCGAACCGTTCCTCATCGGCCCGGGCAACTGGGCCATCGGCCAGGCGTTTTTGAACGCGATCACCAACGTCGAGCAAGGCAAGGGAGTTTCGGCCAAGGCGCGGGACGCGGCTCTGGCCGGCATCAAGACCGCAATCGGCAAGTGACGTGACCGCGATGCTCAGCCCGCCCCGGTCGCGGCGTGGAGTGGCGGGTGCGGCAGAGCCTGGCCGAGCGGCTGTCCTCGAAGGAATGACGCACGTGAACTATGCCTTCGCGCACGTACCGGGCCCTGTCACGGCTCGGATTGTTAACGCTAACACCCGTCGATTCCCTCGCATCGCCCTCGCGTTCGGAGCATCACCATGCCTGTATCCGCCAGCGCTCGTTTATCCGGCCTGCGCCGTTCCTTGGCGGCGAGGGGAGCGGTAGCCGTGTTCGTCGGAGCCGTTCTCGTTTCCTCGGGAGGCGTGGCGAACGCCGCCGTCGAGTGGTCGCCACAACCCTCGTACACCTCGACCGACAAAGGCGACGGCACGTACTCCGTGCCGCTCCTCCGCTCCGACGTGCCGGACGTCAGCGTCGAGCGCGTTCCGGCCGCTCAGAATAATGAGGGCCGGGATGTCTACTACATGATCAGTACGACGATGCACCTGAGTCCCGGTGCGCCGATCATGAAGTCCTACGACCTGGTGAACTGGGAGATCGTCAACTACGTCTTCGACCGGGCGAGCATCGGAGACGCCTTCTCGCTGCGCAACGGACAAACGTCGTACGGTCAGGGCCAGTGGGCGTCGTCCCTGCGTTACCACGACGGCATGTTCTACGTCGTCTTCAACACCAACAACCTCGGCGGCGCATACGTCTACCGGACCGACGACATCGAGAACGGCGCCTGGGAGCGCACGGCCCTCGGCCGTGGCCTGCACGACCCGTCGCTCTTCTTCGACCTCGACGGCACCCCGTACATCTTCTACGGCTCCGGTGGTACGAGCGCTGTGCGCCTCAACGCCGACCTGACGGCCATCGAGCAGGACTACCCGAACATCTTCCGCGCGAGCGACTACGCCGGGAAGCCGTTCATCGGGGGTCTGTTCGAGGGCGCTCAGTTCTACCACATCGACGGCTACTACTACGCGGTCATCATCACCTGGCCGCCCGGGCAGGGGCGCCAAGTCGTCATGCTTCGCTCCAAGGAGCTGCTCGGCCGCTACACCTCGGCGGGCGGCGTCAACACCTATGAGGCCCGCGGGGTGCTCAACTCGAACGGCTTCGCCCAGGGCAGCCTCGTACCCATCTCGCGCGAGGGCGGCGGGACCGACTGGTACGGCATGTTCTTCCGGGACACGTTCCCGATCGGCCGCATCCCGGCGCTGATCCCCGCCACCTGGCAGGACGGATGGCCGACCTTCGGCGACAACGGAGTCGTGAAGGTGGACGACGTGTTCGACAAGCCGATCAAGCTCGGCCCGGAGCGGGAGGCGTTCGAACGCCAGAAGAGCATCGTCGCCTCGGACGACTTCCTCAACGACGCACCGCACAAGGCCTATAGGGACGAGGAGTGGACGATCCCGCGCCCGCCCGATTACGACGAGACGCTCATCGGGGTCGAACTGCTGGACAATCCGGGGTTCGAATCCGCGGCGGTCGCGCCATGGGGTGCACGGTACGGCGCGACGCTCAGCCGGGACACGGTCGATCCCGCTTCCGGGGCGGCGGCTCTCAAGGTGAGCGATCGCACCCTCAACGGCTCCGGCCCGAACCAGGCGCTCAACGGCAAAATGCAGCACGGTGTGACCTACACCGTGTCAGCGAAGATCAAATATACGTCGGGCCCGGACGCCATCCGGTTCAACCTTGCCGCGGACTGGGGTGCGGGCGTTCAGGTGATGGCGTCCGGAAACGTGCCTGCCGGGCAGTGGACGACGGTGTCCGGACAGTACACCGTGCCGGCGACGGCGAACCTGGACGCCTTCACCTTCGCGGTGGAGACGCCGTGGGCCAATCCACAACCGCCCTCGTCGGGCGTGGAGTATCTGATCGACGATGTCTCGATCGTTGGGCATCCGGTGACGGCCGAGTACCCGGCCGAGGAAGAGATCGCGTCCAACGGGTCGCGACTGGACGTGGTGTGGCAGTGGAACCATGCTCCCGACAACCGGTACTGGTCGCTCACCGACCGCGACGGATGGCTGCGGCTGACGAACGGCAAAGTCGTCACCGGCAAATACGTTTACACGAAGCTCTCCAACCGGGCCGAGCTAGCCTGGTTCGAGGAGGCGCGGAACACGCTGTCGCAGCGTACATTCGGACCGCGGCAGTCAGCTGAAACCAAGATGGACATCTCCGGCATGAAGAACGGCGACGTCGCCGGCCTGGCCGCCTACAACCGCGGCTTCTCGTACGTGGCGGTCAGGCGCGCGGGCGGCGTCAACACGCTGGGCGTCGTCAACCGCGTGCAGCCGTTCGCGGTCGACCTCGACCAGGCCACGCTCGAAAGCTTCCTGCCCGGCACCACGGTGCCGCTGGGCAAGGCGACCAAGGTGCACGTGAAGGCGGACCTCGACTTCGCCTCGCCGGCCGGGCAGTTGTGGACGACCTTCTACTACAGCCTCGACGGGCGGACGTGGACCCAACTCGGGGACCGCGTCGGCCCGCAAACCCTGGACGGCAGCCTCGCCCACTTCATGGGACACCGCGTCGGCCTGTTCAACTACGCCACTCAGGAAAGGGGTGGGCACGTCGACTTCGACCACTACCTGCTCAGCGACACCCTGACCGCGCAGAACCTGCCGCTCGACACGAGCGACCTCGACGCGGCCATCGCGTACGCCAGGATGCTCGACAAACGCGACTACCCGAAGGACGCCTGGGCCGCGATGCGAGCCGCGCTCGCCAAGGCGAAGAAGGCGCGAGCCGGGAAGTTCGGCACGCAGAACCAGATCGACGCGCCGGAGCGGGCGCTCAGCTACCAGCTGGCCCGGCTCGGCACGTTGAAGGCAGCCACTCCGTCGCTGGATGTGTCCGCGGTGGCGGAGACCCGGTGCGCCGGCGGCACGGTGATGGTGACGGTGCAGGTGACGAACAACGAGAAGGTGCACGTGTCGGCGTCGGCAGAGTCGGCGTACGGGACGAAGCCGATCGGGACGATCCCGGCCGGCAAGCAGAAGTCCCGCTCGTTCCCGACCCGTGCGGAGAGTGCGCCGGCCGGCGCGGTGACGGTGACGGCGACCGCGCGAGTGCACGGCAAGCCGGTGTCGGCGTCACTGGCCGCGCCGTACGCCGCCCGCTCCTGCCGCTGATCGTCACCCGGCTCGTGCCGCCCGAGACAAGCCCGGCATCGACGTCATGCCAGGCATCCCGGCCGACCGCTTCTTGAGGCCCGACCGGGTCACGTCACCACTTCCCAACAGCACATCAGAGATCAAGGAGGAAGACCACGTGGAACAGCGCTTACGACGGTTGATCCGGCGACGGGCCGTCGCGATCGGGGCTGCCGGCGCCATGCTGGCCGCCGGGTTCGTCGTCTCGGCTGCCCCGGTCCAAGCCGCAGCCTCCAACCTCATCGCGAACGGCGGATTCGAGGACGGCCTCGTCGGCTGGTTCCCCAATAACGGCAACCTCTCCGGCGGTGCCACGCTGTCGCCCACGACCGATGCCCACTCCGGCTCGGGCGCCGTGCTGGTCACCGGCCGGAAGACGACCGGCTCCGGCCCGATGCAGGACCTTTCCGGCAAGGTGCAGGCCGGAAAGACCTACTCGGTCACGGCACGGGTGAAATACGAGAACCCCAACAGTCCAGCGACCAAGCAGTTCTTCGTCACCATGCACTACGGCGGTTCGACCAACACGAACCTTGGCTCGGTGACGACACCGCGCGGACAATGGGGGCTCATTCAGGGCACCTTCACGATCCCAACGGCGCAGAACGTCTCCACCGCGAGGATCTTCGTGGAGACGCCGTGGACGTCGGCGCCTGCCCCGGACACGGACCTCATGGACTTCAAAGTCGATGACGTGACGCTCCAGGAGTTCGTGCCGTCGACGACTATCGAGGTACTAGGAAAGAACCCCGGTGAGGGCAATCCGCTCATCTCCCACAAGTTCGGGGCGGACGGCAACGCTTTCGTCCACGGCGGCCGCGTGTACCTCTACATGACGAACGACACGCAGATGTACAAGCCTGGCCCTGACGGGATCTCCCCGACGAACACCTACGGCGGCATCAACACGATCACCGTCATCTCCTCCGACGACCTCGTCAACTGGGTGGACCATGGCGAGATCCCGGTCGCCGGTCCGACCGGGATTGCCCGCTACGCCACCCAGTCGTGGGCCCCCGCCGTGGAGAGCAAGGTCATCGACGGTAAGGAGAAGTTCTTCCTCTACTTCGCCAACAGCGGCGGCGCCACGGGCGTCCTCGTCGGTGACTCGCCGCTCGGCCCGTGGCGCGACGAGCGCGGCAGCCTGCTGATCACGAGTGCGACACCGGGTGCGTCGAACGGCCGGAACTGGCTCTTCGACCCGGGTGTGTTCATCGACGACGACGGCAAGGGCTACCTCTACTTCGGCGGCGGTGGCGATGACAAGTCGGGCAGCTACGAGAACACGAACCACCCCAAGTCCACTCGGGTGATCAAGCTCGGTGATGACATGATCAGCACGTCCGGCTCGGCGGAGGTCATCGACGCACCGCTGGTGTTCGAGGCGGGTCACGTGTTCAAACGCGAGGGCAAGTACTACTACTCGTACTCCTCGAACTTCGGGTTCTCGGGACCGGTGGACCCGAACGGGCCTCCGACCGGGGCTATCGCGTACCTCATGGCCGACAGCCCCATGGGGCCCTGGACGCCCGAGAAGTACGCGGGGGTGATCTTCCGCAATCCCGGCACCTACTTCGGCGTGGGCGGCAACAACCACCAGTCGGTGTTCAAGCTCGGCGGCGACTACTACTTCACCTATCACGCCCAGACGCTCAACCGCCGCATCACGGGCGGCGCCACCCAGGGCTTCCGCAGCCCGCACATCGCCAAACTCGCCTTCAACGAAGACGGGACGATCAAGGAGGTCATCGGCACCTACGACGGCGTCGACCAGCTGCGTAAGCTCAACCCGTACCGGGTGATCGAGGCCGAGACGATCGCTTGGCAGCAGGGCATCGCGACGAAGAAGATCGACGGCGCCTCGGCGGAGTTCGGCGCGACGGCGCCGAACCTCGTGCTGCACGACATCGACAACGGCGACTGGACCTCGCTCGCATCGGTCGACTTCGGTGAGCACGGCGCTGCCCGCCTGACCGCGAAGGTGCTCCCACTCGCAGCAGGTGGAAAGATCCAGCTCCGTCTGGACGCCCGCGACGCGCCCGTGGCCGCGACCATTCCCGTCGACGCACCCGCCGGAGAGTGGACGGCGGTGAGCGCTGAGCTCGACGGCGTCTCCGGAGTGCACGATGTGTACTTCACCTACGCTGGGCCCGACAGCACCGACCTCTTCGAGATCGACTCCTGGGCGTTCGCGACCGCTGAGCCGCCGCTGAAGGTGTCCGCGGTGGCGGAGTCCCGGTGTGCCGGCCGCGAGGTGCTGCTGACGGTACGTGTCACGAACAACGAAAAGGCCCACATGCGGGCGTCGGCGGAGTCGGCGTACGGGACGAGGCCGATCGGGACGATCCCGGCCGGCAAGCAGAAGTCCCGCTCGTTCCCGACCCGTGCGGGGAGCGTGCCGGCCGGCGAAGTGACCGTGACGGCGACCGCGCGAGTGCATGGCAAGCCGGTGTCGGCGTCGCTGGTCGCGCCGTACGCCGCCCGCAGCTGCCGCTGGTGAAGAGGCGGCCCGGCCTGCCGGGCCTGTGAGTGCCGGAAACTTGGCCAGCGCTGTTGACCAGCGGTTTGGCACTCGAGCGTGCGCTCGGCATCATCGTCGTTCATGGCGTTGCGGCTCCTGTATCTGATCTTCCTTCGGCTCGCGGGCCGGCTGGCGCTCCTGGCCCGGTCGGAGACATCGAAGGATGTCGAGATCCTGGTGCTGCGTCATCAGCTCGCGGTGCTTCGTCGCCAGGTCGCCCGACCGCGACCGTCGTGGGCGGACCGGGCGATGATCAGTGCGTTGGCGCGGCTACTGCCTGCACCCGGTCGCCTGCGGTTGTTCGTAACGCCGGGCATGTTGTTGCGCCGGCATGCCGATTTGGTGCGGCGCCGCTGGACGTTCAAGCGCCGCAGGCAGGGCCGACCTGCTACACGTCCTTCAGTGCGATTGCTGGTCCTCCGGATGGCCCGCGAGAACCCGCTGTGGGGATATCGTCGGATTGCCGGTGAACTCGCTGGTCTGGGATACCGCGTCGGTGCCTCCACTGTGTGGCTCATCCTGAAGAAGGCCGGCATCGACCCTGCGCCGCGACGCAGCTCAAACGCCTGTACTGCCTGATCGTCAACGCTCGGCATCTGCGGTCGGTGCCGGCCGTATATGAGGCGCATTTCAACGAGCACCGCCCGCATCGATCCCTGGACCAGGCTGCTCCGCTACGAGCCCTGCCGGCCCTGATCGCAGCCGATATCAAGGTCACCCGCCGCGATCGCCTCGGTGGACTGATCCGCGAGTATGCGCAGGCCGTATAGGGTGGTTGACTTTCCGGCACCCACAAGGCGGTCAACGGGAAGCCATCGGCGACCCCGCACCAGTGCCCCGGCCGTGCTGAAGACGGCCGGGGCATCCTCGTCCTACGAGGCAGAGATGCCCTGATGCGGGCCGCGACCTCCGCCAGAGTGCGCGCGTGGACCCGGAGACTGCCACTGGCCGCCGCAGCGCTGGTGACCGCGGGAGGCTTCACCGCGACACTCCTCGCAGTCGTTGCTCTCACGGCATCGTAAGGAAGCCACAACGCTGCTCAAGTCGCGCGCAGAGGGGCCGTTTCCGATCTACGGAAGCGGCCCCTCCATCTGGCCGAACTGTGTCGGCACGGCGGGAATCCGCCGTCACCACGCCGCTGCGCGCACGCGAGGCGGGTCAGGCGTGCGTCACTCCCGGGCCGTACGCGGCGGGCACGGGGCGGGCAACGGCGGCCAGCCGGGCCGCCA
>NZ_JBSFTC010000364.1:0-10035 GCF_053590415.1 Nonomuraea sp. NPDC003201 | reverse complement strand
GCTTGGCCAGCACCCGGTCCGGCGGGAGCGCCCGGTCCGGCGGCAGCACGCCGTCGTCGATGAGCGCCCGCAGCCGGGCAGCGAGCAGCAGGTAGAGCGGGCCGCGGCCCGACGCCCAGCGGCCCAGGAGATCGACGAGGTCGCCGTCGGCGAGATTGGCCCCATTCATGGACCAATTCTGCCGCATTGGCTCTGACGCCGGACCGTTTCGCGGGCGATCCTTGACGCATGACCGATTCTCATCCCTCTGAGCTCCGCCCCGAGACGCGCACCGTCCACGTGCCGCAGCCCGTCATCGAGGGCAGCCGGCCGATCACCGTGCCGATCTACCAGACCTCCGGATTCGTCTTCGACGACCCCGCCGTGATGGCCGACGCCATGGGACGGGCCGACGGGCCGTTCGTGTACGGGCGCTACACCAACCCCACCGTCCGCTCCCTGGAGGAGGCCGTCTCCGGGCTGGAGGGCGGGGTGGGGGCCGTCGCCACGGGCTCGGGCATGGGCGCGATCAACACCGTCCTGCTCGGCCTGCTCAAGCCCGGCGACCACCTCATCGCGCAGAAGTCCCTGTACGGGGGGACCGCCGCCATGATCAACGACCTGGTGGGCAGGTTCGGGATCACGGTGACGTACGTGCCCGAGAACGACCCCGCCGCCCTGCGCGCCGCCGTCCGCCCGGAGACCCGGCTCGTCTATCTGGAGACGATCAGCAACCCGATGACGCTGGTCGCCGACCTGCCGGGGATGTGCGCGGCGGCCCGCGAGCTGGGGATCGTGTCCGTGGTGGACAACACGTTCGCCACGGCCCTGCTCTGCCGGCCCATCGAGCACGGGGCGGACATCGTCGTACACTCCACCACCAAATACCTGTCCGGGCACACCGACGTGGTGGGCGGGCTCGCCGTCTTCGCCTCCACCGAGCTCTACGAGAAGGTCTGGCATTTCGCGATCGAACTGGGCGCCTCCGCCGACCCCTTCGCCGCCTGGCTGTCGCTGCGGGGGCTGCAGACCCTCGCGCTGCGCATGGAACGCCACTGCTCCAACGCCCGCCTCCTCGCCACCCGCCTGGCCTCCCACCCCGCCGTCACCGCCGTGCACTGGCCGGGCCTGGCCACGCATCCCTCCCACGACCTGGCCGGGAAGCTGCTGTCCGACTTCGGCGGGGTGCTCTCGTTCGACCTCGCCGGCGGGCGGGCGGCGGGGGAGAGGTTCATGAGCTCCGTACGCCTCATGCTGCTCGCCCCGTCGCTGGGCGGCGTGGAGACGCTCGTCATGCATCCGGCGACGACGTCCCACCGCTCGCTGAGCGCCGGGGAACTGGCCAGGCACGGGATCGGCGAGGGCACCGTACGCATCGCCGTGGGCATCGAGCACCCCGAGGACCTGTGGGCCGACGTGGCGCAGGCGCTGGCATAGTGGCCTGTGTGGATTACTCGGATGTGCTGGCGGCGGCCAGTCGTATCGACGGGCTCGTGCTGCGTACGCCGGTGCTGGAGGTCTCGCCCGGCGTCTTCTTCAAGCTGGAGCTGCTGCAGCACTCGGGCTCGTTCAAGGTCCGCGGGGCCTTCAACCGGATGCTGTCGGCGGGCGAGCTGCCGCCCAGCGGGGTGATCGCCGCCAGCGGCGGCAACCACGGGCTGGCCGTCGCCTATGCGGCGCGGGTCCTGGGGGTGCGGGCGGAGATCTTCGTGCCCGAGGTGACGAGCCCGGTGAAGGTCGCCGGGCTCGAGGCGCTGGGGGCCCACATCACGCAGACCGGGGCCATCTACTCGGAGGCCGCCGAGGCCGCCGCCAAGCGCGCCGCGGAGACGGGGGCGTTGGCGGTGCACGCGTACGACCAGACTGAGGTGGTGGCGGGGCAGGGGACCACGGGGCTGGAGATCGTCGAGCAGACGGGTGGCGTGGACACGGTGGTGGTCGCCGTCGGCGGGGGCGGCTTCGCCGCCGGCATCACCCTCGGCACCTCCGGCCCGACCCCTTCGCCGGGCCACACGCCCGCAACCCCACCCACCCCGACAACCGGCTCCGCCCCGGTGCCTGGCTCCGGTGAGGCGCCCGGCTCCGGTGTGACGCCCGGTTCCGGTGTGGTGCCCGGCTCTCATACGACTCCCAGCTCCGGTGTGACGCCCGGCTCCGGGCCGCGGATCATCGCGGTCGAGCCCGAGCGGATCCCGACCCTCCGCGAGGCGCTGCGCGCGGGACACCCGGTGCCCGTGGAGGTGAGCGGGGTGGCCGCCGACGCGCTGGGCGCCACCAAGATCGGCGCCATCGCGTTCGAGGTCCTGTCCTCACCGCGGGTGGAGAGCGTGCTGGTGACCGACGAGGCGATCGTGGAGGCCCGGCGTACCCTCTGGGCCCGTCACCGGGTGGCGGCCGAACCCGCGGGCGCGACGGCGTACGCCGCACTGCTGTCGGGCGCGTACACGCCGGCTCCGGGGGAGCGGGTGGCCGTGGTGCTGTGCGGCTCCAACACCGACCCCGGCACCCTCACCCCCTGACTACCTCCCCATCTCATGCCAGCGACGGACGCGGCGTCGCCTCACGCCGCGCCCGGGCTCCTCACGCCAGGCCCCGAGCCCCAGAATCCGCGCGCACGAAACAGCAGCCCCGGCCCGAGCCCGGAGTCCGGCCTCCAACGCCCTCGGCGCCCAGCCCGGACGCCCGTTCCAGCCGTCACCGTCAGTAGCGGTAGCAACCTCAGGCGGTCATCCGGTCGCAGGCGGCCGTACCGCCGTAAGGCACCGCGTAGGGGGCGGGTCGTAGGCCGCCGTCAGTTGTACGTGTGCTCAGCAGCCGGGAAAGCGCCCGCAGTCACGTCGGCGGCGAAGGCGCGGACGGCGCGATCCATCTCGGTGGCCAGATCCGCGTAGCGCTTGACGAACCGGGCGGGACGCGGCGTGAGCCCCATCAGGTCCTGCCACACCAGAACCTGCGCGTCCGTCCCGGCGCCCGCGCCGATGCCGATGGTGGGGATCGTCAGCGACGCCGTCACCCGCTCCGCCAGATCCGCCGGCACGCATTCGAGCACCACCGAGAACGCCCCCGCCCGTTCCAGGTCCTTGGCGTCCGCCATGAGCTCGTCGCCCGATTGGCCGCGCCCCTGAACGCGGTAACCGCCCAGGACGTTCACGGACTGCGGGGTCAGCCCGAGGTGGGCCATGACCGGGACCCCGGCCGAGACCAGCGCCTCCACCTGCGGGACGACCCGGCGGCCGCCCTCCAGCTTGACGGCGTGCGCCCCGGCCTCCTTCATGAAGCGCGCGGCCGACTCCAGCGCCTGCTGAGGTGAGGACTGGTACGACCCGAACGGCAGATCCGCGACCACCAGCGCCCGGGACGAGCCGCGCACCACGGCCGCCGTCAGGGGCAGGAGGTCGTCGACCGTGACGGGCAGCGTGGAGTCGTACCCGTAGACGACCATGGCCGCCGAGTCGCCCACCAGCAGAACGGGGATGCCCGCGTCGTCGAAGACCCTGGCCGTCATCGCGTCGTAGGCGGTGACCATGGGCCACCGCTCTCCGCGCTCCTTGGCGGCGGTGAGGTCGCGAACGGTGACCCGGCGCCCGGAGACGCCCCCGTACAGCGTGGTTGAAGAGGACATGTGTGAACCCTCCAGAAACGTCTCGAGGCGCCCCAGTGGCGTCCCCGGACTCTTTCGATGATGGCACGCGCTGTCACGTGCCGAAAAACCTGTGGCGAAACTGTCGGTGCCTCTTGCGAGAATCAGCGCGGAGGTTGAAACGACATGGCTCTCGCCCCTTACCGACGACTGGTCAAGATCCCGGGCGTTCCCGCGTTGCTGCTGATGGGGCTGCTGGCGCGGGTTCCGTCCACGGCCATGGGGATGACGCTCACCCTGCACGTGGCCATGGCGCTCGACCTGGGATACGGCAAGGCGGGGCTGGTCACCATGGCCAACACCATCGGCATGGCGATCGGCTCGCCGTTGTCGGGGAGGTTCGTCGACAAGCACGGGTTACGTCCTGTGGTCATGGTCACGACCGTGGCGCAGGCGGTGTTCTGGGCGTGCGCGTGGGCGCTGCCGTTCCCGGCCCTGATCGGGACGGCGGCGGTGGCGGGGCTGCTGGCGTTGCCGGTGTTCAGCGTGACCAGGCAGTGCCTGGCCGCCATGGTGCCGGTCTCCCAGCGGCGCAGCGCGTTCGCGCTCGACTCCATGCTGGTCGAGCTGGCGTACATGGCCGGTCCCGCTCTCGCGGTGGCCGGGCTGACGATGCTGGACAGCAGGGTGACGATGACGGTCATCGGGGTCGCCACGGCGGCGGCGGGCCTGGGCATGTTCATGCTCAATCCGCCCACCCGATCGCCCGACGAGCTGGAGGCGCAATCGATCAAGGTGTCCAGGCGGCAGTGGCTGACGCCCGGGTTCGTGGCGTTGCTCGGGACGGCGGCGGCGGCCACGTTCGTGCTCACGGCCACCGAGCTGTCCCTGATCGCGACCATGAACAACGCCGGCCAGACCCAGTGGGTCGGCCTCGCCGTCGCCATCTGGTGCGTTTACTCCCTGATCGGCGGCTTCGTGTACGGCGGTCTGTCGCGTGGCTTCTCACCCTTGGTGCTCATCGCGTTCATGGGCCTGCTCACCATCCCGGTCAGCCTGGTGAGCAGCTGGCAATGGCTGGTCGTGATGCTCCTCCCGGCAGGCCTCCTCTGCGCGCCGGCCCTGTCGGCCACGGTCGACGTGCTCTCCCGGTGGGTGCCCTCCACGGCGCGAGGCGAGGCGATGGGCTTCCATGGCACGGCCCTGCTGATCGGCGGCGCGAGCTCGGCCCCCATCGCGGGCGCCGTGATCGACGCAAGCGGGCCGACGTGGGCGTTCGTGCTCGCGGGCCTGGTGGGGGTGGCCATGGTGCTCGCCGCCGCCCCCTTCTGGCCCCGCCGCCCCGCCGACCCCCTCCCAACCTCCACCCAGCCCCCGTCGGATTCGCCCCCTTCGACCCTCACCGAGCCCACTCCAGCACCAGCCGAGGCCCCTTGAGCCGGTGACCAGCAGGGCCCGGCGATCGGCGGCTCCTTAAGCCGACGGCCGGTGGTCCTCCGACCGGTGCGCGCGGGGCGTGGCGGCGGCGCGGGGGACAAGTGGTCGTCGGCGGCTCGCGCGGCGGCCTGAGACCACGACAGCCAGTTGCCTCACGCGCCCGCTGGCACCGAGTCGGGTGCGCCATCGCGTCGGACGGCAGCAGTCCGGGGGCTGCGCGGGGGTGTGGGGGATGGGTGCGTGGTGACGCGGCCGTAGCACGCGGCGCGCTTCCTTGCTCGCAGCAGGAGTGAGGACGGCCGGAGGGAGCGGGAGACAGCTGGGCGAAGATGATCCCGAAGCGGCGGCCGACCGCGTTCAGCACCTCGGCTCGCGAGCGTTGGCGAGAGTTAACCCAGGGTTTACGAAACGGGACCGTTGCGTATCGGAATGGCTTGCGCTACGGTGTCGTTGCGAAACTCGTACGTATCGAAATTGGGGGGCTCTTCGTGAGAGACGTAGTAGTGGACCCGAACGCGGGCCATCCACGCCGATGGGGGATCCTCGGCGTGCTGGTGTTCAGCCTGCTGGCCGTCGTGCTGGACAACACCATCCTCAACGTGGCGATGAAGACCATCGCCGACAAGACGGTCGGTTTGGGGGCGACGCAGAGCGAGCTGGAGTGGGCGATCAACTCCTACACGCTGGTGTTCGCCGGGTTGCTGTTCACGTTCGGGGTGATCGGCGACCGAACAGGGCGCAAGCGGATGTTGTTCATCGGCATGGCGCTGTTCGGACTGGCCTCGCTCGCCAGCGCCTACTCGCAGGATCCGATGCAGTTGATCCTGGCGAGGGCGGCGATGGGCATCGGCGGGGCGGCGATCATGCCGGCCACCCTGGCGATCATCTCCAACGTCTTCCCGCCCGGTGAGCGGGGCAAGGCGATCGGCGTGTGGGCCGGTGGTGTGGGGCTCGCGGTGGCGATCGGGCCGATCACGGGTGGCCTGCTGATCCAGCACTTCTGGTGGGGCTCGGTCTTCCTGATCAACGTGCCGATCGTGATCATCGCCATGATCCTCATCGCGACCCTCGTACCGGAGTCGCGTGACCCGAAGCCGTCCAGGCTGGACCCGGTCGGTGTGCTGCTGTCGATCATCGGGTTGGTGGCCGTGGTGTACGGCATCATCCGCGGCGGCGGCCTCGGCACCGTCTTCAGCGCGGAGGTCCTGGTGCCGACGCTGTTCGGGCTGGTGGTGCTGGGCGCTTTCGTGTGGTGGGAGCGGCGCATCGACCACCCCATCTTCGACGTCCGCAACTTCGGCAACGTCCGCTTCAGCTCGGCCATCGGCATGATGGGCATCGTCTTCTTCGCGATGATGGGCGGGATGTTCTTCCTGACCTTCTACCTGCAGACCGTGCTGGGCTTCTCGCCGGTGCAGGCGGGGGCGCTGATGATCCCGTTCGCCGCCGCGCAGCTCATCTTCGCGCCGCTCAGCCAGCGGGTGAACGAGCGGTTCGGCGCCAAGCTGTCGGCCACCGTGAGCATGATCGTGGTGACGGGGGCCCTGGCCAGCTACGCGCTCATGGACCAGGACACGCCGATCGTGCTGATCGAGGTCATCTTCTTCGTCCAGGGCGCCGCGATGGCGAACATCATGCCGCCCGCGACCACCGCCATCATGGAGTCGCTGCCCAGGGAGAAGGCCGGCGTCGGCTCGGCCATGAGCAACACCGTCCGCCAGGTGGCCGGCGCGCTCGGCGTGGCCGTGCTCGGCTCGGTGCTGTCGTCCAACTACCGCGGCGAGATCACGCCCTCGCTGGCCGGCCTGCCCGCCGACGTCCAGCACACCGCGGGCGAGTCGATCGTGCAGACGATGGGCGTCGCCCAGGCGCTCGGTGAGAGGGGCCAGGCGCTGATCAAGCCCGCGTTCGCCGCGTTCGTCGACGGCATGCACGTGACGGCGCTGGTGTCGGCGGTGATCGCGCTGGTCGGCGTCGCGGTGGTGGCAAAGTGGATGCCGGGCAAGACGCGCCCAGTCTCGCAGGCGGAACAGAAAGAACCGGCTGTAGTTTGACATCCTCCCCCGTCTGGAACGGTAGGCGGGGGATTCCAACCCATCTCACGCGGAGAGGAGGACAGGTTGAGGTTCGCGGTGCACCGGCCCGGCAACCCGTGGCCCTTCCCGCGCGGTCACGGCATGCCCTGCCGCCAGCTTGATATTCCTGGCCGCGTTCACGTCGGCGTTGCCGGCGTATCCGCAGGATCGGCAGCGGAAGGCGGCTTGGCTCTCGCGCGCCTTCGCGTCCACGATCCCGCACGCCGAGCACCGCTGGCTCGTGTACGCGGGGTTGACCCTCACCACCCGGCTCCGCGCCTTATGCTCCAGTCGCTCGACCAGCTGTCCCCGGCCCGCCGCGAGGATCGACCGGTTCAGCCCGGCTTTCTGGGCGACGTTCCTGCCAGGCATGCGCAGGGTGCCTTTGGCCGACCGGGTCATGTTGCGGATTTTCAGGTCCTCGACGGCGATCACATCGAAGCGGCGTGCCAGATCGGTGCTGGTCTTCTCCACCCAGTCCTTGCGCCGATCCTTCTCACGCGCCTTCAACGTGGCAATCGCTCGTTTGACTCGGGTGCGCCGGGCCGAGCCGCGCCTGGCGCGGGCGAGCTTGCGCAGCAGCCGTCGAAGCCGCGCACCGACGAAAGCAGGAGATCGACGTGCCCAGTCGTTCCGCGTCTCCTCCCCCTCTCACAAGAACGACGCATGTAGATATACGGTGAGGCAGCGATGACGATCCAGGAATCAGGGACTGCCCGTCCGGCGGGGCGTCCGCGTAGCGAGAAGGCCGAGAAGGCGATCATCGAGGCCACCCTCGATCTGATCGGCGAGGGCATGGGTGTCTCCGATCTGTCCATCGAGGCCATCGCGTCGAGGGCGGGTGTCGGTAAGACGACGATCTATCGGCGCTGGTCCAACAAGGAGGACCTGGTCGTCGACGCTCTCGCCACGCTCAAGGCCCCGGTGCCGTCGCTCGCCGGTACGTCGGTGCGTGACGACCTGATCTCCCTGCTCGACGCGATGCGCAGCGAGTCGGGCGTGGCCCGCAACCGCTGCGTGATGAAGATCGCCATGAGCGAGGCCGATCGCTATCCGCAGTTGATGGACCGGTTCGTCAAGCGGGCCATCGAGCCTCGGCGGCAGGCGATGCGCGCGGTGATCGAGCGCGGCATCGCCAACGGCGAGCTCCGCGCCGACCTGGACGTCTCCATGGGCATGGCCGTCCTCACCGGCACCATGCTCTGGTACACCAAGTGGGGTCCCGCCGGTGACCTCGCCCCGGACCTCGCCGAACGCGTCGTGGACGTGGCTCTGGCGGGAATGGCCCCCTGACGGCAGACGTCGGCCACCGGCGCATGTCCCGGGCTTGTGCCGTGTCCTTCGGGTGATGGCGTGAGTGCCGTTTCGGAGGTAGGGGGCCTCGGGGGTGATGACTCCCGGCGGGGGCGTGTTAGGGCCGCCCCCGCCGGGCTTTGCCTCAGGTGGGTTTGTGGCAACGGGGGTCCGTAGGTGTGATCCTTTTGGCCTAGGCAGAACGTGAGCATTGTTCTAATCTCGCGGCCATGCCCCCCATGCGAAAAATCGCGACAATCGTCGTGCTCACGTCAGGTCTGCTGTTATCCGGCGGCACCGCTTTCGCCCATGAGGAGCGTCCGGTGACGCTGCCTGATGGTACGGGGACGGTGCCGGTGCTGCGGTCCGGGGAGCCGGATCTGCTGGTGTGCAAGACGGATAAAGCCGACTTTGAGCGTCGAATCGCGAAATTTCCGGAGGATCTCAAAGCCCGCAACCTCGACCTTTTCGCGAAATGTCAGCAAAAAGGGGTTAGGTACCTCCAAGAAGCCGTCGACCAGGTCGACCGCCCCGGAATGACGATCGCCATTCTCCCCGGACTCTACCGCGAGGAACCCAGCCAGCCCGCCCCCACCGGCGCCTGCGCCCAGCTCCCCGCCCGATGGTCCACGTGGGGCTACCAGATCCTCTCCTTCGAACAGCAGCGTCAGTGCCCGCACAACCAGAACCTCGTCGCCATCCTCGGCAAGAAGGACCTGCAGATCGAGGGCACCGGAGCCGATCCGCTCGACGTCGTGATCGACGCGGAGTACCGCAAGCTCAACGCCGTCCGCGCCGACCGTACCGACGGCATCTACTTCCGGAACTTCACCGCCCAGCGCACCACGTTCAACTCCCTGTACGTGCTCGAAACCGACGGTTTCGTCATCGACCGCGTCCTCACCCGCTGGAACGACGAGTACGGCTTCCTCACCTTCGCCAGCGACCACGGCCTGTACACCGACTGCGAGGCGTACGGGAACGGCGACGGCGGCCTCTACCCGGGCAGCGCCTCCAACCTCAACGACGGGCGCGGTCACGACGTCCCCAGGTACGCCATCGAGATCCGCCGCTGCAAGAGCCACGACAACGCGCTCGGCTACTCGGGCACCGCCGGCGACTCGATGTGGGTGCACGACAACGAGTTCTACGACAACATGGTCGGCGCCACGATGGACAGCCTCTGGCCCTCGCACCCCGGACTGCCGCAGAACCACGCCAAGTTCGAGAACAACAAGATCTACGACAACAACCGCGACTACTACCGCTACACCCGCGACGGCACGTGCGCCAAACCCCCGGCCGAACGCGGCTACGAGCGGGGCGTGGTGTGCTCGCAGGTGGGCGTGCCCCCGGGAACGGGCATCCTGGTCGCGGGCGGCAACTACAACGTCTTCAGGAACAACCGCGTCTGGGGTCACCGGCGGGCGGCCTTCCACCTGTTCGGGGTGCCCGCGTTCATCAGGGGCGAGAACGATCTGGCCAAGCAGGCCGACACCTCCGACTACAACCGCTACGAGGGCAACGTGTTCGGCGTGAGCCCGACGGGCGAGCGGCGGCCCAACGGCCTGGACGTGTGGTGGGACGGGCAGGGCACCGGCAACTGCTGGCAGGGGGACACGGGCGCGTCGTCGCCCGCCGTCCTGCCGGTCTGCGCCGCCGCGGCGCCGG
>NZ_JBSFTC010000363.1:0-10093 GCF_053590415.1 Nonomuraea sp. NPDC003201 | reverse complement strand
GCGGTCGCCTCGGTGGCGGCGTTCGACGTGGGCGCGGGCGCGGCGGCCTGCCTGGCGGACCCGGCGGTGCGGGAGGGGTTCCTGCGGGACTGGGAGGGCGAGCTGCTGCCGCTCCAGGGCACCAGCGCCGCGGCGCTGGTCGCCGAGATGGAGGCGGCGGGGCAGGAGTGGAGCCTGGCGACGCTCGCGCCGCGCCTGGCCGACCGGCCCGTGCTGCTCGTCGGGACGGGACGCGACCCCGTCACGCCCGCAGAGACGCACCACCATCCGCTGGTCCGGGCCTACGAGGCGCATCCGGTGCCGCGACTGGAGCACCACCTCTTCCCCACCGACCACGCCCTGTCCGACCACCGGCTGACCCTGGCCCGCACGGTCGTGGACTTCCTGGACCGCACGCTCCACCCTTGATGCCCTATGGTGAGGTTTCGGAAAAGATCTATACTTTTGTCCGAAACTCTCCCGGCACCCACCCTTCACCCCTCAGGAGGGCATCACCGTGGCAAGCAAGACGAAGACCCGTGTCGGACTGGTCGCCGGCGGGCTGGGCGCATATTGGCCGCAGTTCCCCGACCTGCTCCCCCAGCTCCAGCGATCGGCCGACCGGGTCTCCGAACGGATGCGGGAGCTGGACGCGGAGATCGTGGACGTCGGGTTCATCTCCGACGCCCAGGAGGGCGCGGTCGCGGCCGAGAAGCTGCGGGCCGCGGACTGCGACCTCATCGTCGGGTTCCTCACCACGTACATGACGGCCACCATGCTCGTGCCCATCGCGCAGCGCAGCGGCGCGCCCGTGCTGCTGATCAACCTGCAGCCGACCGAGTCGATGGAGCACGCCACGTTCGACACCGGCCAGTGGCTCGCCTACTGCGGCGCCTGCCCGCTGCCCGAGATGGCCAACGCCTTCCAACGGTGCGGCATCCCGTTCCGGTCGGTTTCGGGCTACCTGGAGGACGAGCGCGCCTGGGCCCGCATCACGAGCTGGGTGCGGGCCGCCGGGGCCCGCGCGGCCCTGCGGCACGGCCGGCACGGCCTGATGGGGCACCTCTACCCCGGCATGCTGGACGTCTCCACCGACCTCACGCTCGTCTCGGCGAACTTCGGCGGGCACGTCGAGGTGCTGGAGTTCGACGACCTGCGGGTCCGCGTGGAGAAGGTCACTGACACCGAGGTCGCCGCCAAGCGCGCCGAGACCGAGAAGATCTTCGAGCTGGCCGACAGCGTCAACGCCGTCGACCTCGAGTGGGCCTGCCGCGTCTCCGTCGGCCTGGACCGGCTGGTGGAGGACTTCTCGCTGGACAGCCTGGCGTACTATCACCGCGGCCTGGACGGGGAGACGCACGAGCGGCTGGGGGCGGGGATGATCCTCGGCGCGTCCCTGCTCACCGCGCGCGGCATCCCGGCGGCCGGCGAGTTCGAGCTGCGCACCAGCCTGGCCATGCTGATCATGGACCGGATGGGCGCGGGAGGGTCGTTCACCGAGCTCCAGGCGCTGGACTTCCACCGGGGCCACGTCGAGATGGGCCACGACGGCCCCGCCCACCTGGCCATCAGCGCCCGCAGGCCGCTGCTGCGCGGGCTCGGCGTGTACCACGGGAAGCGGGGTTGGGGCGTCTCCGTGGAGTTCGACGTCAAGCACGGGCCGGTGACGGCGTTCGGGATCATCCAGCGCCGCGACGGACGCTTCGCCCTGGTGGCCTCGGAAGGTGAGACCGTGGACGGGCCGCACCTGCAGATCGGGAACACGACGTCCCGCGTGGACTTCGGCCGGGACCCCGGCGAGTGGACCGACGACTGGAGCGCGACCGGCATGTCCCACCACTGGGCCCTCGGCACCGGCCACCGCGGCGCCGAGCTCAAGGCCCTGGCCCACCTGCTGGAAGCGGAGTACATCCAGGTGTGACCCCTGGGCGCTCCTGCCGGGCCCGGGCCGCCGGAGGGCCCGGCAAGGGCGTTCGAGGGACTACTTTTACCTCCGCTTGTCGATCGATTAACGGACCGCATGCCGCTCCGGATCTAGGGTCGCGTCCATGGGCTCTCCAGAAGGCGGCGAGCGGGAGTCGATCGTGCGGACGGCGACCAGACCGTTCGCCGCGCTCGGCTTCGACGGCACCTCCACCGAGCAGATCGCGGAGGCCGCGGGGCTGGACACGGCGGCCCTCAGCGCGCATTTCCCCACCAAACGGGGGCTCTACCTCACGGTCATGGAGGAGGCCCACCGGGTGCTGTCCGAGGTCATCGTGGCCAGGGCCGACGAGCTGCGGGACACCCCGCCCGAGCGGCGGCCGGAGGCGCTGCACCGCGCCGACGCGCAGTTCACCACGTACACGATGATCTGGTGCATCCACGGGTTCACGCTGAGCGGGGTGCTCGACGGGACCGGCCGGCGCCGCCACGCCGACGATCCCCGCATGTTGCGGCGCTTCCGCGCGCACATGCATCAGCTGCTCGACCGGGCGCTCAAGCTGTAGGAGTGGGCTTCAAGAATCTCCGAACGGGAGGGCCGCTTCATGACGAACATTTCGCGAACACGTCAAGCGAGATCTTCCGCGGCGTCCCTCCGCTAGATCTACACCCTGGCACACCGTAAGCAATCTGCTACGTGCGTGCGTGTATTCTGCCCATATGCGAGGTTTCAGGCAATTCGGGCGCTCGCACGTCGTGAGCGAGACGGGCTGAGGCGGTGCGGGGGAACGGCGCCCTGACGACCGGTTCGTCCCTCCTGGACGAGCTGCTGGTCGAAGCCGTCGTCAGCACACGGGCGCACATCGGCAACCTCTACCTCCTGGACGAGGACGGCGACGTCCTGAAGATGGACAGCCAGCTCGGGCTTCCCCCCATGATCGCCAAGGCGTGGGCCAGGGTCAGGACGAACGACCGCGCGCCGATCGCCACGTCGGTGTGCGAGCAGCGGCTGGTCTGGGTCCCCGACAGGGAGGGCCTGGCGCGCGAGTTCCCGTCGGCGGCGCTGTCCGTGCCGTACGACTTCGCGTCCGCCGCGCACCCCCTCATCTCCGACGGCACCGTCTGGGGCGGCTTCGTGCTGTTGTGGCCGGCGGGGCGGGTGAGCCGGCTGACCCAGCGCCAGCTCGACCGGATCGAGGACATCAGCGGCCAGATGGCCGAGGTGCTCCAGGAGGCCGCCGAGCAGGGGCAGCCGATCAAGCCGGGGCCGCGGCCCCGGGTGCTGGACCCGAAGCGCAAGGCCGACCCGCGGCCCGACCTGATCGCGCTCGACTGCCTGAACCGGCTGCCCGAGGGTCTCGGCTCGCTGGACGTGAACGGGCGCGTGAGCCTCCTCAGCGCCCCGGCCGCCGACCTGCTGCTCAGCTCCGCGTCCGATTTGCTTGGCAAACGCCTGGGTGAGGCGCTGCCGTGGATGAACGACCCCGCGTACGAGGACGCCTACCGCGCCGCGGTCGTCGGCCGCCAGGTCACCCACTTCACGATACGCAACCCCGCCGGGCGCCAGCTGTCGCTCCGGTTCTTCCCCGGCCTGTCCGGGATCACCGTGCGCATCACGCCCGCCGTCGGCGCCCGCGGCCCGGGTCACCTGGCGGCCGGAGCCGAGCGGCCGGCCCCGAACGTCGCGCTGCACGAGGTCCTGTACCTGGCGACCAAGCTCTCGCGGGCGGTGACCGCGCAGGAGGTGGTCGACCTGGTGGCCGACCACGTCATGCCCGTCTACAACGTCCAGGCCCTGGCCATCCTGACCTCGAAGGGCGGCCGGCTGCGCGTGGACGCCTCGCGCGGCTACAGCCCGCAGGCCATCCAGGAGTTCGACGGCCGTCCCGTGATCCCGCCGGACCCGGCCAACCACTCCTTCGACGCCGGCCAGCCGACGTTCTTCTCCACCTGGGACGAGCTGCGCAAGGCATACCCGGGGGCCGTCCGCTCGGACGACATGTCCGCCTGGGCCTTCCTGCCGCTGGTCATCTCGGGTCATCCGATCGGCACGTGCGTCCTCGCCTACAACCGGCCGCACCAGTTCTGCGCCAGCGAGCGGGCCACGCTGACCGCGCTCGCGGGGCTGATCGCGCAGGCGTACGAGCGGGCCCGGCTGTACGACGTCAAGCACCAGCTCGCCCAGTGCCTGCAAAAAAGCCTGCTGCCGCGCAGGCTGCCCGAGATCGCCGGCCTGGAACTGGCCGCCCACTACCTGCCCGCCACCCCGGGCATGGACATCGGCGGCGACTTCTACGACCTCATCCGCCTGACCGACACCATGGCCGCCGC
Organism: Nonomuraea sp. NPDC003201; assembly: GCF_053590415.1. Taxonomy (NCBI): domain Bacteria; kingdom Bacillati; phylum Actinomycetota; class Actinomycetes; order Streptosporangiales; family Streptosporangiaceae; genus Nonomuraea; species Nonomuraea sp. NPDC003201. Next base: position 5,860 of record NZ_JBSFTC010000363.1, on the reverse strand, counting down.
GGTCATCGGCGACGTGCAGGGCCACGACGTGACCGCGGCCGCCCTCATGGGCCAGGTACGCACCGCCATCCACGCCCACGCCACCTCCGGGGCCAGCCCGGGCGAGGTGCTCGCGCGCACCAACCGGCTGCTCAGCGAGCTGTCCCCCGACCGCTTCACCAGCTGCCTGTACGTCAACATCGACCTGCGCAAACGCATCGCCTGCCTGGCCAGCGCGGGACACCTGCCGCCGCTGTTCGGGCGGCCCGGGTGGCGTACCGAGGCCATCGACTCCTCGCCCGGGCTGCTGCTCGGTGTGGACCCCGACGCCGAGTACGCCACCACGGAGGTGCCGATGCCGCCCGGCTCCGTCCTGGCCCTCTACACCGACGGCCTCATCGAGGAACCGGGCCGCAGCATCGGCGAGGCCATCGACGACCTGGCCGAGCGCTTCACGCCCTCACCCGGCCAGCCCCTGCACGACCTGGCCGAGTCGCTCATCAAGCAGGCCACGGCCGAACAGCGCATGGACGACATCGCGGTGCTCCTCTGCAGGACGTGAGGCTGTCAGGGCTCGCGCACCGCGCGACCCATCCTGGACAGCGCCTGGCGCAGGATGTCCGGCGAGGTGGCGAAGTTGAGCCGCACGCAGCCGGCCCCGCCGGAGCCGAACACGTGCCCCGAGCTCACGGCGACGCGGGCGCGATCGAGGAACAGCTTCGCCGGTCCGGCGACGTCGCTGACGACGCCGAGCTCGTCGCTCTGCCCCTCCTCGTGCAGGCCGAGCCAGGTGCAGTCGAGCCAGGCGAGGTAGGTGCCCTCGGGCGGTCGATAGCGCGCCTCAGGGAGGTGTTCTGCGATGAGTTGCCCCAGAAGGGTGCGATTCGCGTCGAGGCCGAGTATCAGCTCGTCGAGCCAGGTTCCGCCCGCGCGGAACGCCGCGGTGTGCGCGATGACGCCCAGGTGGCTGGGGCCGTGACCGACTTCCTCGGGCATGCGCCGGAGGTCGTCGACGGCGTCGGCGCCCGCGATGACCAGGGCGGCCTTGAGACCGGCGAGGTTCCAGGCCTTGGACGCGGAGGTCAGCGCGAAGCCGTTCTCGGATCCTTCGATGTCGAGAAACGGGACGAAGGTGGCTCCGGGCAACACGAGCGGGGCGTGGATCTCATCGGATATCACCCGGACGCCGTGCTTTCGGGCGAGCTGGGCGATCGCCTGCAACTCATCACGGGTGTGGACGACGCCGGTCGGGTTGTGCGGGTTGCTCATGAGGAACGCCGCGCGACGGCCGTGGCTCCGCGCGCGGACGAACGCCTCTTCCAGGGTGTCGAGGTCGACCCGCAGATCCGGGCCGAGCCGCGCCTCGACGATCTTCCTCGCGTCGTGCGTGACGAACGCGTAGAAGGGCGGATAGACCGGCGAGCACACGACGACCGCGTCCCCGGGGCCGGTGATCAGGCGGAGGATCTCGACGATGCCCATCATGACGTCGGGCACGACGGCCGTGTGCTCGACGCGCAGGCCGTCCCACCGCCATCGCCGGCGGGCGAACTCCGCGAGAGCCTCCGCGTAGGCGGTCCCGTACGGGTATCCGGTGTCGCCGAGGTCGATCGCCCGGTGCAGCGCGTCGGCGATGGGACGGGCCAGCGGCACGTCCATCTCCGCCACCCAGAGCGGAAGCACGTCATCGGGGTGCGCGCGCCACTTCATGCTCGTGCGCTCGCGTAGCTGTTCGAGCGACAGCTGCACGAGAGGATCGGCCCGCCGGCTGACTTCGGAACCGGCCCTCTTCATCCGATCACCTCATGCCTCTTCCCGCTCGATGATTGACCAGCAAGGTTAGGCGAGTGCCGACGGCCCCACCAGAGGCTCCTCCTGAATGTGGCAATAAACAAGGTGAATGGCTAGCGCGAGGCGGCGAGCCTGTCGACGAGGAAGGCCAGGTCCGCGCCGAGGGAGGAGCCTGCGCTCCATACCGCTTCGTACGAGATCTCCACCGCGCGACCGTCATCCACCAGGGGGCGGGAGCGCGCATCAGGCGAGGTGAGCTTGGACCGCGGCAGCATCGCCGCTCCCAGGCCCAGGCTCGCCCACTCCTCCAGGACCCGATAACTGCCGGCCTCGCCCGGGTAGGTGCGCAGCGGCAACGCGCGCGCCGCGAACAGCTGCCTGGTGAACGTGGTCAGACCGCAGGAGTCGGGCACCAGGATGAGCTGCTCGCCTCCGGCCTCCCCCACCTCCAGAGGGGCCTCCTGCGAGGAGCCGACGACGACGATCGGCTCGACCTCGATGATCCGGTGCTCGAACCGCGGCAGCGGCGCCACGGCCGGGATCAGGATGATGTCGAGCTGCCCGGCCAGCAGGCCCTCCCGCAGGTCCTCCATGTTCGCCTCACGCAGCACCAGGTCCCGCGGCGCAGGAAGGTCACAGACCGCGCTGAACGCCCGCGCGACCAGCTGCGAGCCGATGAGGGGAGATACTCCCATGCGGATCTTCTGATCGCCGGGCTCGGTCAGCCGTCTCGCCTCCGCCACGATGGCGTCGAGCCCGGCCAGGGCGCTGTCGACGAGAGGCAGGATCCGAGCGCCGAACGCGGTCGGCGTCACCCCGCGCGGTGATCGATCGAACAACCGCCCTCCGAGACGTTCCTCGAGCTTGGCGATCCCGTTCGACAGCGCCGGCTGGGTGACACCGTACGCGCGGGCGGCGGCGCTGAAGGACTTCGTCTCGGCGACCGCCTGCGCGTACCGCAACCCCTCCGGATTCAGACGCTCAGCCATAGCTTCATCTTATGGCCAGATTCACTCATGTCCGCTACCCGGCTGCCTGACCAGCATTTACGCCGGACCATTCCATAACCGCTAGATATGCATATATGGGATGGAGCGCACCCTTGTCAGCCATCACCACCGAAGAGGCGATGAAGTTCGCCGTGACGGCCGGCGTATGCCCGATGATCGAGCGCATGCCCCTGGAGCAGGCAGGCGGGGCCGTCTCCCGGCCTCGGCTCCGGCGCGCCACGCTTCCGCATCGTGCTGGACGCGACCGACGCCCGCGATCGACGCGCGCCGACGATCGGACGGCGGGCGGGATGAGCCGCGCCGGCGCCTACGGCTCGAACCTGACGCGTCCGACGACGGACGGCGTGGCGCGGCTGACCATCACCTCCCCGCGCTCGACGGCGGTCTCCCGCACCCCGAACCGGGCCCCGAGGCTCTCCTGGACCCCGATCACCGCGCTCTCGGCACGGGAGGCCGCCTCCGCGTCCCCGAACATCGTGATCGTCATCACGGTCCCCCCGCCGGTGTCGACGGCGGTGTAGAGGACCGACCCCACCTGCTCGGGGACGCGGTCGGCGAACTCCCGGTCCACGTGCTGCACCATCTCGGTGATCGCGCTCGCGTCCGCGCTGTAGTGCCTGACTATCGCATACATGCGGATCACGCTATATCCCCATATGAGGACTTTCAAGTCCCCGAGTAAGGACTTAAACCACGGCCCCCGAGACCCGCCGGCGCTTGACGGGCGGCCCCGGAGGCGGCTTGCGGTCGTACCGGGCCAGCCAGACGGCCAGCGGCCCGGCCACGAAGGCGGACGACAGCGTGCCCGTCACGATCCCGGTCACCAGCGCCAGCGCGAAGTCCCGCAGGGAGTCCCCGCCGAAGACCATGAGCGCGAGCAGGATGAACAGCGCGCCGAGTCCGGTGTTGACCGTGCGCGGCATGGTCTGCAGGATGGCCGAGTTCACCGCCGTGACGAACGGGCTGCGGGGGGACCACAGCTCGCGTACCCGGTCGAAGACCACGACCTTGTCGTTGACCGAGTAGCCGACGATGGTCAGCATCGCGGCCAGGAAGATCCCGTCGACCGGCTTGCCGAGCCACGCGAACATGCCCGCCACCACGGTCACGTCCACCAGCAGCGCCAGCACCGCCGCCGCGCCGAACGTCCACCTGAACCGGATCGCCAGGTAGGCCAGCTGCATGGAGACGGCCACGCCGAGCGCGACGAGGGCGTTGCGGCGCAGCTCCTCGCCCAGGCTCGGGCCGACGAACTCGTCGCTCCGCTTGGTCACCTCCCCCGCCTGCCGCTCCAGCTCCTGCTCGATCCTGGCCACGTCGTCCAGCCCGAGCTGCCCGGCGCGTACGGTGACGCCGTCGCCGCTGGCCTGCACGACCGCCGAGGGGAACCCGGCACGCGAGACGGCCTGCCCCGCGACGTCGGCCGACAGGGGCTTCGCGGTGGCGAACTCGACGAGCCGCCCGCCGGTGAACTCCACGCCGAAGTTCAGCCCGCGGGCGAGCAGCCCGGCGACGGCCACCGCCACCAGCGTGCCCGCGATCGCCAGCCACAGCCTCCTGGCCTTCATGAGCTGGGGGTTCCTGCGCGTCAGCCAGGTCCGTACGGCTCCCGGCGAGCCCAGGCCCGACAGGCGCGGACCGACCCGGCCGATGACGGCGTGGGCGAGCACGCGGGTGATCAGCATGGCCGAGACCAGCGAGGCCAGCACGCCGACGGCCAGCGTCACGCCGAAGCCCTTGACCGGCCCCGAGGCCAGCCAGAACAGCAGGCCCGCGGCGATGAGGGTGGTGACGTTGGAGTCGGCGATGGCACTCCAGGCGTTCCTGAACCCCCGCTCCAGGGCCGCCTTCAGCCCGCGGCGGCCGCGCCCCTGGTCGTACTCCTCCCTGGCCCGCTCGAAGACCAGCACGTTGGCGTCGATGGCCATGCCGATCGCCAGCACGAACCCGGCCAGCCCGGGCAGCGTGAACGTCGCCCCCATCGCCACCAGCGCCGCGTACGAGATCAGGCCGTAGCAGGCGAGCGCGAGCGTCGAGAGCAGCCCGGACATCCGGTAGACCGCGACGATGAAGGCGGCCGTCAGGACCAGCCCGGCGACCGCCGCCTTGGCGCTCGCGTCGATGGCCGCCGCGCCGAGCGTCGGGCCGACCGTACGCTGCTCGACGATGGTGAGCGGCACGGGCAGCGCGCCACCCTTGATCAGCACGGCCAGGTCGCGGGCCTCGTCGTGGGTGAACGAGCCCGTGATGTCCGCGCTCCCGCCGGGGATCCCGGTACGGCACGGGATCGACGGGTCGAGCGGCGGCGAGGAGATCACCTCGTCGTCGAGCACGATCGCGATCCGGCGCTTGGGATCGCCCACCGGCTCGCACGCCGCCGCCCCGCTCATCCGCTGCCAGGCGCCGGCGTCGCGGAAGTCGATGCTCACCCACCAGCCGGGGCCGCGCTGGGGGTCGCTCTGCTGGACGGCGTCGGCGATGCCGTCGCCGGTGATGGCGGCCGGCCCGAGCCGCAACCGCCCGCCGTTCTCGTCACGTACGTCACCTTCGTTGCCGAGGACGGGGTGGAAGGCGAGCTGCGCGGTACGGCCGATGACCTCGGCCGCCTGCCGCGGGTCGAGCACGCCGGGCAGCTCGACGATGATCCGCCGCTCGCCGGAGCGGACCAGGGTGGGATCGACCACGCCGAGCGCGTCCGCCCGCTGGCGGAGCACGTCGAGAGCGCGGTCGGTGGCGGCCGAGTCGGCCTTGACGGTGGGCGAGTCCCTCGTCTCGAAGACGAGCTGGGTGCCACCGCGTAGATCCAGGCCCAGGCGCGGGGCGCTGACCAGGGCCAGGATCAAGGAGATCGCGATGACGGCAAGGGCCGTCACCGCACGCCAAACTGGCGCACGGAACATGAAAGCCTCCACAGGCTCAGATGTGCGAAAAGGGGGTCTTCAGCACTCTGTGGAGGGAGGCCCCCGCGCGGGGGCCGCCGCCGGACGGCGGTCGGCGGGAACGTCGGCGGCCGGGCTCGCGACCACGGCCACCCAGGCACGCCGCGGCTGCGGCAGGGCGGACGGCAGCACGGCCGGCCC
>NZ_JBSFTC010000362.1:0-10102 GCF_053590415.1 Nonomuraea sp. NPDC003201 | reverse complement strand
GACGTCGAGGGTGCGGGCGATGGAGCAGGCCATGTCGCCGAAGTTGGTGCGTTGCATGGGGTCAGTCTACCCATTGGAGTTCCCTTAGGGAACTTCAAGTGTTACGGTTATAGAGTCTCTTCAAGGAACTCAAGGAAGGAATTGCCGCCATGAGCAAGGTCATCGCCGCCCACGCGGTGTCGGTCGACGGCTACATCACCGGCCGCGACCCCGGCGCCGGACGCGGACTGGGAGACGCAACGATGCTGTTCGACTGGTACTTCAACGGCGACACACCCAGCCAGGTCTTCGACGGGTTCAAACTGAGCGAGCCGAGCGCCCGCGTCTTCGACGCTCTCGCCGCACGTGCGGGCGCGGTCGTCGCAGGGCGCAACACCTATGAGGACTCCGACCATTTCGGAGGCGGCAGCCCGCACCCGAAGGCCCGACTGGTCGTCCTCAGCCACCGGGCCGCACCGGAGATGACCGACCGGCAAACTCTCATCACCACCGGCATCGAAGACGCGATCGCGGCCGCTCGCGAAGCCGCCGACGGCAGCGACGTCGGCCTCATGGGCGGCGGCGTCACGACCGAGGCCCTGAAGGCAGGGCTCGTCGACGAGGTGATCCTCCACCAGGTGCCCATCCTGCTCGGCGGCGGCCGCCCCTTCTTCCAGTCGCTGCCCGAGCACGTACACCTCCGCCTGCTGGAGGCCGTACCGGCACAGGGCGTGACCCACCTCCACTACGAGGTGGTCCGATGATCCTCGTCACCGGAGGGCTGGGCATGATCGGCGCGCACACCGCCCGCGCGCTCGTCGACCTCGGACACGAGGTCGTCGTCACCGCACACCGCCGGACCGAGGTCCCGTCGTTCCTCGTCGGCCGGGTCAGCGTGGAGCCTCTCGACGTCACCGACCGGGACGCCTTCCTGGCCCTCGCCGATCGCCACGACATCAGCGACATCGTCCACCTCGCCGGCAGCATCCCCGGCGAGGACCCGGTCAGCTACTTCCGCACGGACACGATCGGCCTGTTCAACGCGCTGGACGCCGCCCGCACCTGGGGTGTGCGCAGGTTCGCCGTCGCCAGCAGCCTCGGCGTGTACGTCGGCCGGAGCGAGACCCGCTGGCACGAGGAGCTCGCGCTGCCCACCGCGAACCTGCCGCACCTGATCGTCGCCTTCAAGAAGGCCGTCGAGCCATTGACCACGCACAGCCTCCAGGGCAGCGGCGTCCAGCCGGTCGTGCTCCGCATTGGGAGCATCTGGGGACCGCTGATGGACCCGGAATCACCGTTCAACCCCATCCCGCCGTACATCAGCGCCGTGCTCCGCGGTGAGAAGCCGCAGCCACTCTACGCCGACGACGGCGGCGACGGTTGCTACGCACCCGACGCCGGGCGCGCGATCGCCCTGCTGACGACCGCGGAAACCCTGCGGCACGACACCTACAACGTCTCCAGCGGCCGACCGTTCACCAACCGCGAGCTTGCGGACGCCGTGCAGGCGATCACTCCCGGCCTGCGGCTCGACCTCCTGCCCGGACGGCAGGCCGGCCCCGGCGACAACCCCTACCTCGACATCACCCGGCTCACCCACGACACCGGCTTCGCGCCGGACTTCGACCTCGCCAAGGCGGTCGCCGACTACGTCGCCTGGCGCGCCGACAACCCCCGCTAGAACCCCACCCGGAAGCGGCCGGCCCAAGATCAGGAGGATCTGATGTACGGGGCACTCGTCAGGCTCGTCATCAAACCAGGAAAGCGATCGGAGTTTCTGGAGCTTTCGCGCTGGAACACCCAGGTGGTCAGGGAATCCGAGCCGGGCACGCTGCGACTCGACCTGTGGGAGATCGAGACGGAACCTGACGTGGTGTACGTCTACGAGGTCTACACGGATGAGGCCGCCTTCGAGAGCCACATCAAGAACGGACCGGTGCAGAAGTTCGGTGAGATCATGAATGACCTGGTCGAGGGCTGGACCATGGTCATCCCCTTCGGGCACAGCACCATGTCGAATCTGGACGAGTGACCTGGAGCCGACAAGAGCCAGGCCACGACCCCGGCGACACACGCGGCTGGGCTGTGGTGGCGCGCGTCGATCACCTGCCATTGAACGAGGCAGGCACGCCGGACGCATCGCCACCAGTGAACCTGACGTCAAAAGCGCGCAGCTGTTCACGCCGGCACTGACGCTGCGATCACGCAAACTCGCCATTCCCGGCCAGAACGGCCCCGTCGCGCGCGCCGCCGACCCATGCCGGCGCCGGACTCGCCGCTGACAAGGACCGGCACCCAGCCGCCTGCCGACACCCGGGCAGCGTGCGTAACGCGCTGGTGAGCGCCAAATCCTTCGCTGAGAACGCCACTCGCTTCGGCCCGGTCTGTGAGGTGACCCGCGGCGACGCCAGCGGGGAACGGACCGAAGAACCGCTGTCTGGTGTTTGGTCAGTTGCTGCGTCCACGGCTCCGGGCGGAGGCGTGGTGATGCGGGCGGAGCTCACTTGGCATCGGGCAAGAACCTGGAGAAGCCGCGGGGGTCCTCGGTGTCGGACTGGGGTCGATGCCGCTGCCGCCGGAGGCGCCGCACCGGCGGATGGTGGACCTGGCCCGGAACGGCGTGCAGGCCACGGCGACCCGGCCGCCTAATCTCACGATCAATAGGTCCCTGCGGAGACGTCCGCAGGGACCTATTGATGATCACGCCTTATGGCTCGACGAGGCCGACCGCGAACGCGTAGTCGTCCAGGGTGAACTGAGTGATGCCCGTGATGCGCAGGGCTTGCACCCGGACGGTGTAGGTGCCCGGGCCCAGGGGAGCAGAGAAACGCTCGAGGGCGTGGGCCTCCTCGACGCCACCGGGGCTGTCGAACCTGTAGTCCGTGCTCGTGACCGGTTGCAGCTCGGTGGTCGTTCCAGCGGAGTTGACCACGACGATACGTACGGAGCACCATGCACTGGCGTCGCCGGCGCAAATGGACTCGGCGGTGAAGCGGGCGTCGACGAACCGCGTCGTCCCCGAGGGCACGGTGACGTTGACAGACGCCGTCGGGATGTTCCCCCAGGCTCCGACCGTCTGGGCGGTCCATGGGCTGCTCTCCCCGGTGTAAGACTGAGCGCTGGTCTGCGTGCCGGTCTGGGAACTGGACACGGCGTCGGCGGCGGTGATCGTCAGCGCGAGAGCGCCGGACAGCGCCGCCGCGGCGAACGCGGTCTTGATGAGTCTGGACAACGGGGTTCCTCTCTGCCGGCGCGAAGCCGTGCGCTCCGCGATGGGTCGTTGCTGGAACCACGCTGACGAGAATTCCGTGGCCGGTGAAGCCCTGGCCGAATCATCCGTACAAGTCCGGACAAGCACCCGCCCGCCCCTGCCCGCGCCGGCGCGTCGGCCAGCCGGTCGGCGGCGTACCTGTCATCCACCTCGGCCCGGACGCGCAGCTATCGCGGCCCGCAGGTCGGCCGGCGCACAGGGGCGGCCACCTCGACCGGCCGCCCTGCGGCCCGGGCCACGCCGGGTCAAGGTGACCCGGCTCGCCGCCCGCCCGCTCGATCAGTTCGGCCACACAGCCACGGGCCTGGCGAATCCCACTCTGCTTCACGAACCGCCTGGTGGACACTCCGATCCTCGCGGTACGTCCCGGGCTTTCACGCAAAGTCCGGGATACTCGAAGATGAGCACCGCCGCTGTGACCTTTCGGTGGGCGATGCCGACTGAAGCGTGTGCAATGGCGCCCAGGCGATGCCGATGCATCCCTCCTGGACGGGACGCCCACCAGTTGGGCGACGAAGGCCTGGTCGGGGTGCCTCAAGGGGCGCAAGATGCCCTGCGCCTTCGAGGCCGGATCTACACCACCCGACGGGACGTAACCCCTTCGTAGGTGAGGTAGGTCAGCAGTCCCATTCGTTCGGGGATCTGCGGAGTGGTGTGAAGAGCGGTCGCCTCCCAGACCCGGTCGACGTCCCGGGCGGGAGCGCCGAGATCGGTCAGCACCGTGGCGGCAAGATCGGCACCCTCCATCTCGAACCGGAGCCGGCCCGGTGCGTCGGGGCCTGTTCCCAGGTCGTGCATCACATGGGCGGCGAAGAGGAGTTCCTCGTCGTAGTCCGCGTCGTTCAGGACGCCTTGCGGGCGGCGAACAGACGGGCCCAGTAGAACCCGCGAATGCAGTGGTTGAGCACAGACGGATGCACCGCAGCACGTGCCGCGGCGAGGCTTGCCTCAACCAGCGGCCCGGCAGGAAGAGCGAGTACCTCGTTCCGCAGGCCTTCCGAGAGTGCGGGGATGCCGGTCATGACTCGACACTATGGAACCGGCCCTCCTGCCAAAAGTGGCACGGATGCCAACCAGCGCTACAGTCGTGCCACTATGACCAACAGACACCACGTTGCGGTGCTCGTACTGCCCGGTGTGCTTCCACTCGAGTTCGGTACCGCGACGCAGATCTTCGCCATGGACCCCCACTATGAGCTGACCGTGTGCGGTGACACCGACACCGGCCTGGTGCCAGGGTTCGGCTTCGCGATCACCGTCGCGGCCGGCCTCGAGGCCCTGGACGACGCCGACACTGTGATCATTCCGGGTTACGACCACATTGACGCGATCCTGTCAGCCGAGCTTCTGGCGGCACTGCGAGCCGCTCACGCCCGAGGCGCCCGACTCGTCTCCATCTGCACCGCGGCCTTCGCCCTGGCCGCGGCCGGGCTGCTCGACGGGCGCCGCGCGACCACACACTGGCGGCACGCCGAGCAATTGCGTCAGCGCTACCCACTCGTCGATGTCCTGCCGAATCAGCTCTACGTCGACGACGGCGAGATCCTCACGTCCGCCGGCGTGACCGCGGGAATCGACCTGTGCCTGCACCTGATCCGTACCGACCTGGGCGCCGCAGCAGCGAACACACACGCACGCGATCTCGTCGCGCCGCCACGGCGACGGGGAGGCCAAGCGCAGTTCATCGAACAGTTCCGCCCCGAAGCGAGCGGAGATGAACTCGCACCTCTGCGGGAGTGGATGCTTGACAACCTTGCGAAGCCCCTGACCGTCGACCACCTCGCCGAACGCGCCCATATGTCGCGGCGGACACTGATCCGCCGCTTCCGCGAGGAGACCGGCACTCCTCCCATGGCCTGGCTGACCGACGCACGCATTGACCGAGCCCGCGAACTGCTGGAGGCGACCACCGTGCCCATCGAGCAGATCGGCCGCCTGACCGGTCTCGGCGCTCCCGCTTCCTTGCGGGCCGCATTCCATCGGCACCTCGGCACCTCCCCTCAGGAATACCGGATCGTGTTCCGCCACAAGGACGAGATGGCGGACGCATGATCTCGGGGCGCCCTTGAATCGCCCGACTCGACAGATGCGGGCCTTCTGGGGCGACAGTTGCCAGTACGGGGACTATGACCTCACGCCGTCCTTACCCCCGGACCTGTCCGATGCCCGCTGGGCGTAAATGGAGCCGACACCGACGGCCTGGCGAGCCGCACGCATGCAGGGCCGTTCGCGATCACCGTTGCCGAGCCGCCGACCAGCCGGCAGGACATCTTCGACGTCAACCGCACCGGCATCGCCTGGAAGTACCTGCTCCATGACCGTGAACTACCGGTAGGAGCTGAACCCGAGCCGGACCGAGAAGCCGTCCAGATCTGGGGCAATCCGATGGCCAGAGCGTCAGGTCATGCCGCGGACCGCGGCATGGGATCGATCACATCGGCGGCCAGCAGCGCCTGATCGAGCCCGGAATGGGTCTGCAACAACCGGCCGACGCCCGTGATCTCCAGGATGCGCCTCACCCGTTTCTGCGGGGCGGCCAGGTGCAGGCCGGCGCCATGCTCATGTTGACGGTGGTGCTGCTGGATGAGCAGACGCAGGCCGGAGCTGTCCATGAAACTCACCCCGGACAAATCCAGCACCAGGGGCAGGCCGGCGTCCGGATGCTCACGCTCGATGTAGGCGGTCAGCTGGGCGACGGTGGCGGCATCCACCTCGCCCGCCACCTCGATAAGGGTGCCGCCGATCAAGGCTCGGCTGGTCAGGCGTAGCGGGGTCACGTCAGTCATCCGCGCGGCCAGGTTCTCGGCATGGCGGCCGACCGCCTGCTCAGACATCGCGTATCCGCCTCCTCGATTGGTATGGGGACTTTGGTGACGCTCTCAACCGTAAACCCTGAAGAAGGTTACATGAAATAGCTTTCACTATAAACTCTGAAGCCAGCCACTACCCGACACCGTCCGTCACCACGGACTGAAAGCGTGAGCGCCATGCAGCCCGGTCACGAGACCCCGGCCTGGACCTTCCTGACCCACCACGCCCGCGTGCTGCTGGAGATCGCCCGCAACCCCGAAGTACGACTGCGCGAGATCGCCTCCTGGATCGGCATCACCGAACGCACCGTACAGAGCATCGTCAACGACCTGCACGACGCCGGATACCTCACCCGCGAACGAGTCGGCCGCCACAACCGCTACACCATCAACACCGACCTGGACTTCCGCTACCCCACGGAGGCCGGCATGCCGGTGCGCCGCCTGATCGCCATGTTCACCGACCGCGACCTGCCCGACGGCCCGCCGTCGCACCAGCCGTAGACCGCTACCTCGCCGGCTCGGCGGCCGATGTGGCGGGTTGGTCGTCGTCTTCCAGCGCCTGGTACGGCGTGGAGCGGCCGACGCCGACCTCGCGGGCGATCTGGGTGACGGACTGTACGCGGGCGCGGCACCACGTTCCTCCTCCCTGCTCCGTCAGGCCGTGTCAGGTAACGCGTTCGTCACTATGTGTCCCGCTCATGCTGGTTCGGGAGCACTCTGGAAGCATGTCGAAGACGGCAGCAGGATCCGGACACGCCCCACGGTCACGGGGCAGGCGGTGGACGATCGTCGCCGCGATCGTCGCGATGGCAGCGTTCCTGGCCGTGGGGTTGATCGGCTTCTTCGCCGACCCGCTACACCTCCCGCCGGACGTGCTGGGCGTGCTGGATCAGCGGGCCAGCGTGATCAGCATGTTCATCGGCGCGGCCGGGCTGGTGGTCGCGGTGGTGGCGCTGCTGCTGCAGCTGCGCGCCGACCGTACCCAGCCGACCGCCGCCACTGATCCAGCGGAGGCCGTGCCCGAGACACCGCCTGGCGTGTCGGCTTCGGGGGAGCGGTCGATCGCCATCGGCGGGGACAACTCCGGCATCGTCTCGACGGGGAATGGCGCGCGCAATGTGCAGATGCGGGCTCAGGCCTCGGGGGAGGGCCGGGTGTATCAGGCAGGCGGCGACCAGACCATCAACGAACGATGACCACGGGGCGGCTGATGCCCCAGCCCTGCTCCCGGACGCCCGGTGTCGTTGGTGAACAGGGAGGGTTGTACCAGCGGCTCGCGACCAGCCCATCAACCAGGTCACTCACCAGGCGCCGCAGTGGCCACTGCCTGAGGCGGGCGCTGTGGAGGTCCCCCACTGGGGCTGGCCGTCCTGCCGCGACCTTCGTCGGCCGCGATGCAGCCCTTACCGCCATCCGCCAGGCACTGCAGGTCGGGACAGAGCCCGATGTGATCAGAGTCAGGCTGTACTCGGGCCGGGCGGCGTCGGCAAGAGCGAACCGGCCCTGCGATACGCCCACCGCCACCGTGGCCGATACCGGCTGGTGTGGTGGATCGACGCCGACAGCTCGGACCTGATCCGAGCCGGGCTGGCCGCTTTGGCCCGCGCGCTGGCCTGCGGCATCGACTCGGTGGCCGCCGAACGGGCCATCGTGGAAGAAGCCGCCGCCTGGGCCCTGAGCCGGCTGGCCGCGCATCCGGGCTGGCTGGTCATCTTCGACAACGTCGAGGACACCGCCGACATCGAGCCGTACCTGGCCCGTTTGTCCCACGGCCACGTAATGATCACCACCCGTCGCGCCACCTGCGTAACACCCCCGTCCACCTGGAGCTGCTGCCCCGCCCGGCCGCCGTCGCCCTGCTGGCTGACCTGATCGGCCCCCGGACTGCGCCCACACCCCCGCGTTGAAGGAACTGGCCGGACAGTTGGGGGACCTGGCCTTGGCCCTGCCCCAGGCCGGCGCGTGTATCAACCGCACTACCGCGGCCAAGTACCTGCGGTTGCTGAAGGACGCCCCCGGGCGGTTGCACGTGGCCACGCCGGTCGGCGGGGACGGCGAGCGCATGGTGGCCAAGGTGCTGACGCTCAGCCACGCCGGTGGGATCGGGGGAGGCGGGCGATCAGCTCGCCGACCTGCGCCCTATCCGCGAACGGGTCCGGGCGCCGACCATCCCGACACCTTGACCAGCCTCTCCTACCGGACGGGGAAGTGGAGAGGACGGAGCCGACCGGTGAGAGATGGCTTCATTCAACAGGATGGCTTCTTGACGCCTGACTGCTCAGCGAGCAAGTAATCAGTTGCATGTTGGCGATGGTGGTTGATACAACGTCCGGCATCGCTCACCTCTCAAAGACCATCGCCTGCCATCTCAAGGACCGCTTGACGTGATGCCATCGGATCAGGCCCAAGCGCCTGCGCTGCGACTTCGTGATCGGACCGCCGCTCTGGTCGAGCTGGCCGGCTACGGCACCGGCGATCCGCTCGTGCTCGGCGTACGGCAGGGCAGCGCGCCGACCGCATTTCTGACCAGCGGACGAACCGCAGCCGGCGAGCCGTTGACGGCCGGCACGGTCGTCTACACCGCATCGCTGTCCAAACAGATCACGGCCGCCTGCGCGGCGCTACTCGTCCGGCAGGGACGGCTGGACACTGAGTCGACCCTGGCGCAGTGGATGCCTGAACTGCCGACGTGGGCGAGCACCATCAGGGTGCGCCACCTGATTCACCACACGAGTGGTCTGCCGGAGGGCATCGAGTTCGACGAACTCCACCGGGCGGAGCTCGACCGCACCACCGTCGGCGTCATCCAGGCGCTCGTCCGGCTCGACCACCTCGACAGCACACCGGGGACCGAATTCCGCTACTGCAACGCCGGGTACGTTTGCCTGGCGGTCATTGTCGAACGCGCGGCGGGCCGGCCGTTGCCTGACTTCGCCCGCGAGCACGTGTTCCAACAGCTCGGGATGCTCAACAGCCGATACTGGTCCGGCCCGGCACCGCATCCGCCCGGAGCCGCGCCGACCCGCGCGCACTATCCGGCACCGTTGTCCCTCGGCGACGGCGGAATCTGGTCCACGGCCCCGGACCTGCTGCGCTGGAACCAGGCACTCGAACGCGACGAACTACGCGTCTCAGCTCTCCTCCACACGCCCGGCCACCTGGACGACGGCACTTTGCTCGACTACGCGTGGGCCGTAGACGTCCACACGCACGCGGGTTGCCGGATCTACCGGCACGGCGGTCGCTGGGCCGGGCTGAGCGCGCAACTCGTCCGCATCGCTGACCAGCGCTCCAGCCTCGTCATCATCGCGCTGGACGACGACGAAGGCCGCACGGCCAACCTGGCCAACGCGATGATCAAAGAACTCACGACCTAGAGACCGATTACGGCGGCTCGAGGTCGTCCTCGGGGTCCGCGTCGGTCCTCCCGAATCTGGGCGCCCGCACTTGACACCGTTCATCGTGGCCGATGAGATCCTTCCCGGGATTGGTGATCTTCACCCGGACAGGGCGGAGGCGGCGATGGCCCGGCCGGGCACCGAGCGGTGGTGTGCCGCCCCGCACCAGTTCCGGGAGGCCCACGCTGCGGGGCAGTGCAGCACGGCTGGTCGAGGCGGGGCTTGGCGTGAGCGAACGGGCGGTCTGGTCGCGCCTGGCCGGTGACGAGCAAACCGGCGTAAAGCAGCGGTTCCGGCTTCGGGCATCGACCGGGCGGCGTATGCCGACTTCCGCGGGAACGTGACGGGGGTGCACCGGTCGACGACATCGCGATCATCGCCCGTACCGGCACCATCCGCCTGCACGGCAAGGGCGACCAGGTTCGCACCGTCCCGATTCCACCGACCGCCCGGGCCCGCATCTCCGCCTGGCCTGACAGCCGCGGTCGCCACCCTGGCCCGCTGTGCACCGGCCGCTGTGAGAAGCGGGGGGGGGGGGTTGGCGAGGCCCCCCCGGCGCCGGAGAGAGGGAGAGGGGGGGGGGGGGGGAGAGGGGAGTGTTGTGGGGGTGTGTGGAGGGGGGGGGGGGGGGGGGGGCGGGG
>NZ_JBSFTC010000361.1:0-10106 GCF_053590415.1 Nonomuraea sp. NPDC003201 | reverse complement strand
GATCGAACTCCGCGGCGCGGGTCAGCCCCGCCCAGCGCACCAAGTGCTCGTGTTCCTCATGGCGAGGATCGGCCAAGGCGGCCCGGAACTCGCGGGCTGCACCAGCAGGTCCTGCCGCTCGCGCGGCGCCGCGTGCAGGAACTCCGCGAAGCGCCCCTGCGGCAGCACCACGCACTGGGTGAAGAACCGGTATTCCAGCCCGGTCACCCGCTGCGCCTCCGGGGTGACGTTCTCGCCCTCGGCGAGCGGTTTGACCACCGCGTCGAACGCCTGCTCGAGCGGCGAAGCCGGGTCGAGCTCGTCGAGCCTGGCCTCCTTGGTGCGCACCGCTCCCTTGGCGTCGCGCACCATCGACCGGGCCACGCCGAAGCGCCGCCCGTTGCTGTCGAACACCATCGCCACCTTGCCGGCCGCGACGGACGGGGCCAGAGCGTGGGCGATGGAGTTCTCCCTGCCCCAGCGCGGCACCGTGCCGTACAGGGCGAAGCAGATCGCGTCGATGATCGTGCTCTTGCCGGCGCCGGTCGGGCCCACGAGCGCGAAGTATTCGGTGTCGGAGAAGTCGACGGTCACCGGCTCGCGGAAGCTGCCGAAGTGGTCCAGGTGCAGCAGGAGAGGTCGCATCAGCCGGTCACCTCGTCGTAGAGCCGGTCGAACAGCGTGGCCACCTGCTCGTCGTGGCGGCCGGTGGCGGTCAGGTATTCGCGGAACAGCTCGCGCGGGCTGCGCTCGGCCGAGCCGGTCCTGCGCGTGGCGGGCACCGGCCGGAACCGCTCGTCCAGGACCACGTCCACGGCGCCGTTCAGCAGGCCGCGCACGTCGTCGGCGAGGCCCACCCGGGGTTTCTCCTCCACGATCACCTTGAGCCAGTCGTCGCCCGGCTCGATGGCCTCCAGCTGCTCCAGCGTGCCGCGCACGGTGCGCAGCCGCCGCGCCGAGGCGAAGGCCAGCTCCCGCACCACGGCGGGCTTGCCCGGCGTGACCTCGACCAGCAGCGCGCCCGGGGTGTTGCCCTCCTCGCCGAAGTCGACGGCCAGCGGCGAGCCGCTGTACCAGATCGGGCACGGGCCGGGGATCTGCTGGCGGCGGTGCAGGTGGCCGAGGGCGGCGTACTGGGTGGCGGTCGGGAACGCGGTCGGCTCGAAGTAGTAGGAGAAGATCGACTGCGCCTCCCGCTCGCCGCCGCCGAACGCCCCGCCGGGCAGGGTGCCGTGGGTGGTGACCAGGTTGACGGTGTCGGCGTGGAAGCCGGCTGTGAGCGCGCCGATCAGCTCGCCGATGCGGGCGGCGTAGTCGCGGTTGTGGTCGGCGGCGGTGCCGGTGAGGACCTCGGCGGCGCGTACGACGTAGCGGTGCGACAGGAACGGCAGCACCGCCAGCCGCACCGGCTCGCCCGAGCGCGCCGTGAACGCCAGCGTGCCGCCCGCGTCCGGCCGCCGGAACGAGCCGATGACGTGCAGGCCCAGCTTGCCGAGCACCGGCCGGTAGACCTCCAGCAACTGCGGGTTGTCGTGGTTGCCGGCCAGCACTATCACGTCCCTGCCGTCGCCGCGCAGCGCCATGAGCGCGTTGAGCACCAGCGACTGGGCCTCGGGCGTGGGCGCCGAGGTGTCGAACAGGTCGCCGGCCACGATGACGGCGTCGACGTCGTGGGTGCGGGCGGCGGCCACCAGCTCGCGCAGCACCTCCCGGTGCTCGTCGAAGCGGGGGCGGCCCTTGAGCACCTTGCCCACGTGCCAGTCCGCGGTGTGCAGGATCTTCACGAAACCACCTGTGGTCAGAAGGGCGGGATGTCGTCTTCGACGCCGGGCAGGCCCTGGAACGGATCGGCCGAGACCTTCGCCGGCTCGGTCGCGGCCTCGGCCGGCCGGGTCGCCCACGCCGGGAAGGGGAACGCGACGGCCAGCGGGACCGGGATCTCCGGCTGGGCGACGAACATGGTGCCGGGCTTGGCGATCGTGGCGCGCTCCCTGACGGCCGGGGGCAGCCAGCCGTACTCGGACCGGGCGGCCTCGGCCGGGTCGAGGCGGCCGGCGACGCGTACGGCGCTGTTGGAGACGATGCGCCGCTCCACCTCCGAGGCGGTCTGCTGGGCGCCGATGAGGATGACGCCCAGCGAGCGGCCCCGCTCGGCCACGTCCAGCAGGATCTCCTTGATCGGGGAGTCGCCTTCGCGCGGGGCGTACTTGTTGAGCTCGTCCAGCACCACGAACAGCAGCGGCCGGGCCGTGCCCGAGGACTCCTTGCGGTGGAACTCGCCGCGCAGCACCACGCCCACCACGAACCGTTGCGCCCGCTCAGGCAGGTTGTGCAGGTCCACGATCGACACCTGGGCGTCGGAGGTGCGGACCGAGTGGTTGCGGTAGAACGGCAGGTCGCCCCGGACGATCGGGGACAGCGGCCGCACGGCGCTGCGGAGCCTGCGCAGGAACGCGTTGACGGTGCCGAGCGGCGTCTGCGCGCCGGTCCACTCGCCGCGCGTGCCCTCGTCCTGGAGCTCGTCGGACAGCAGCTCGACGAGGTCGGTGAAGGTACGGCAGGACGTGCCCCGCACCATGACCGCGCCGCCGTCGCCGACCGGCTCGGCCCACGCCTTCAGCCGGGCGGCGACCTGGCCGACCAGCAGGGAGTAGCCGGCCCGCTCGTCGTCGGAGTCGGCGAACACGAAGCGCAGCAGCTCCTCCTGGCAGAACTCGACCAGCGTCCAGTAGAAGGAGCTCACCCCCTGCGTGCGCGCCGAGACGTGCGGCACGCCGTTGGGGTCGTTCGGCCGGGGCGGGGCGAAGACGTGGACGCTGCCGAACGCCTTGGCGGGCAGCCCCAGCCGGGCGTAGACGCCTCTGGCGCGCTCGTCGAGCCGCACGTTGCCGTGGTCGAGGAAGAGCAGGTCCTCGCCCTTGACGGAGAAGATCAGCGCCTTGGTGTTGGCGGCCTCTCCCTCCAGCACGCCCGAATTGAAGATCGAGTAGAGGAGGAAGGTCGCGAAGGAGGTCTTGGTGGCCACGCCGGAGACGCCGGAGATCGACACGTGGGCGCCGCGGGTGCCGTCGAGGAAGTCGAAGTTGACGTACAGCGGCTGGCCGTCGCGGCCCATGCCCAGGGGGATCCGGCGGTCCATCACGTCGAAGTAGAGGGCCTGGTCGCGGTCGCCCGAGCCGGCCAGGAAGACCCTGGAGCCGGGCAGCGGGGGCACGAACACCTCCGGCTCGACCCGCGTCACCCGCACCTCCGCCACCTCGACCACGGCGGCCGGCAGCGCGCCGTCGGCGATCAGGAAGACGTCGGAGTCGTACGCGGCGCCCTCGTGCCTGGCCTCCACGGTCGTCACCACGCCGGCCACGAGCACGGTGCCGTGGCCGGGCACGTCGCGCCTGGTCACCACCACGTCGTCGAGCTGGAGGACCTTGCCCGGCTCCAGGCCGACCCAGAACGACAGCGGCGAGGCCGCCTGGGTGCCGAGCACCCGCCCGACCGCCTCACCCGCCGTGGGTGCCGCCTCGCTCACCTGATGGTTTACCGCCCCGTTGACCGTCACTCATCCCTCCGCCCCCACGAAACGCCCTTCTAAAGGAGCGTAGTGGGCCCGAGGTGTGCGTCCGGCGCATTTCACGTGCGCTATCGCCCTGTGGGATCACATGGTTGACACTCGCCCGGTGAGCAGAAAAGATACGGTCGTCCGTACAACTGAGGCGGAGACGTCATGACCGACTGGGAACGCAGGCTGGCGCTCGACCCGTCAGCCGCGGTGCCGCTCTACTACCAGCTGCGCGAGCGCCTGCGGGCGGTGATCCGCGACTGCGAGCCCGACACGATGATCCCCGCGGAGAAGGACCTGATGGTCTACGCGGGCGTGAGCAGGGCGACGGCCCGGCGGGCGATCGGCGACCTGGTCCAGGAAGGGCTGCTGGTGGCCAGGCAGGGGAGCGGCACCTACACCGCCCCGCAGGCCGTGGCCCCCGAGCTGGGATCGCGGCCGGTCGGGTTCACCGAGACGATGGCGCGGCTGGGCCGCAAGCCCGCGACGCGGCTGCTCAAGGCCCACCTCCAGCAGGCCGGGTCCGACGCCGCCGCCGCGCTCGGCGTGCGGGAGGACCAGGAGATCGTCTTCGTCGAGCGGCTGCGCCTGCTCGACGGCGTGCCCTGCATGCTCGAAAGCGCCCACCTGCCCGTCGAGCTGGTCCCCGGCATCCTCGACGAGGACCTCACCGGCTCCCTCTACGACCTGCTGCGCACCAAGTACGGCCTCACCCCCGCGAGCGGCCGGGAGACGATCGGCGCGGTCAACGCCGACTACCGGCTCGCCGAGCTGCTGCGCGTGCCCATGGCCGCGGCCCTGCTGGCCACCGCCCGCAGCACGTGCACCGAGAGCGGGATCGCCCTCGAATACACCATCCGCCACGCCCGCGGCGATCTCACCGTGTTCTCCGTGGAGCTCAACGACCCCAACAACGCTCTCATGGGCCAGTAAACCCCCATACCGGCCCAATATCCGGGAGGTCGAGCATGACCAGGTTGACCCGCCGTGCCCTGCTCAGAACCGCCACCCTCGCGACGGCGTCCGGCCTGCTCGCCGCCTGCGGCTCCGAACCGGCCGCCACGGTCCCCGCCGACGGGGTGCCGCGCGGAAAACTCTCCGTCTGGCTGCACCAGACCAAGGCGTACGACAAGGTCTTCAACCCGCTGCTGCGCAGCTACATGCAGGAGTTCGGCGGGGTCGACATCACCCCCTTGTACGTGCCGGTCGACAAGCTCGACGCCAAGCTGCTGACCGCGTTCGCCGGTGACGTCCCGCCCGACCTGGTCAAGATCGGCGGCTGGACGATCCCGGGCCACGCCCGCAAGGGCCGCCTCGCCCCGATCATCCCCAAGGCCATGGGCGTGGCCGACGAGAAGGCGCTGGTCCAGGCGTACGACGAGCACGCGATCGGCTCGCTGTCGTACGAGGGCAAGCTGTACGGCGTCCCCATCGACTACACGATCTGCTACCTCTACTACCGCAAGGACAGGTTCGCCGAAGCCGGGCTCGACCCGGACAAGCCGCCCACCACCTGGGAGGAGGTCGCCGAATACAGCAAGCGGCTGACCTCGGCCGACGGCAAGAAGGTGGGCCTGCAGTGGATCCTGGGCAGCCCGCAGTGGACGCTGATGCAGCTGCTCGCCCTGGTCAAGGGCAAGGGCGGCACGATACTCAGCCCCGACGCCACCAAGGCCACGCTCGCCTCGGACCCCGGGGTCGAGGCCCTGCGCTACTACGGCAGCCTGGGCAACCCCAAGCTGTCGAACCCGCTGTCCGGATTCGGGCTGTTCGCCACCGGTGAGGCGGCCATGCTGGTGTCCGGGCTGTTCGCGATGGACCTGTTCCCGACGCTGAACCCCAAGCTGACCTTCGGCAAGGGCTTCGACATCGCGCCGATGCCCCGCTGGGAGTCGGGCCAGCCGGTCGCCCCCGCCTACACGTGGGGCTGGGCGGTCGCCCAGAAGTCCAAGCTCCAGTACACCGCCTGGCACTTCATCGACTACCTCCAGCGCGAGGACGTCGCCGCCAAGCAGCTCAAGGACGCCAGCCTGCTCACCCCGGTCAAGGGCTGGGAGAAGCTGCCCGGGGCCGACCAGAAGGCCATCGACATCATGGCCGCCTCCGCCCCGCACGCCGACTTCGGCCCGCAGACGCCCGTCTGGAACGAGATGGCCAAGGCGCTCACCGACGCCGGCGACGCGGTGGCGTTCGGCAAGAAGACCCCCGAGCAGGCCGCGGCCGACTTCGACCAGGCGATGCGGATCGCCCTATGACGCTGTCGCTGGGGCTCGCACCTCGTGTCGCGCGGGTCTCGGGCCAGGGGCAGCGCTGGGCGGAGGCGCGCACCGGCGCCCTGCTGTCCCTCCCCGCCGCCCTGTACTTCCTGGTCTTCTGGGTCGTGCCGTTCGTGTCGGCGGTCTACCTCAGCTTCACCAGCTACGACCTCGCCGGCGCCCCCGAGTGGACGGGCCTGGACAACTACCGCAGGATGCTGGAGGACCCCGGCTTCTGGAACTCGGCCAGGGTCACCGCCGTCTACACCGCCGGCTCCGTGGTTCCGTCGATCGTGCTCGCCCTGGCGATCGCCGTGCCGCTGAGCAAGCCGGGCCGCTACAACGCCTTCCTGCGCGGGCTGATCATGATCCCGGCCGCGATGCCGCTGGTGGCCACCTCGCTGACCTGGTCGGTGATCTTCGCCGAGGACGGCCTGGCCAACGCGCTGATCGGGCTGGCCGGCGCGGAGCCGAAGCCGTGGCTGACCGACGAGGGCCTGGCGCTCTGGGCCCTGGTGATCATGACGACGTGGAAGCACCTCGGCCTGTTCGTGATCATCCTGACGGCGGGCCTCCAGGGGCTGCCGCTGAGCGTCTTCGAGGCCGCCGGGCTCGACGGGGCCGGGCCGGTGCGGATCTTCTTCCGCATCACGCTGCCGCTGCTGCGCCGCACGCTGCTGTTCGTGCTGGTGATCGCGGTGGTCGGGGCGATGCAGTCGTTCGTGCCGGCCTTCCTGCTGACCAAGGGCGGCCCGGCGGGCGCGACCGAGGTGCTGCCGCTGTACATGTGGGCGACCGGCTTCACGTTCGAGCGCATGGGCTACGCGTCGGCCATCGCGATGGTGCTGCTCGCGGCCATGCTGGCGCTGTCGGTCGCGCAGTTCCGCGTGCTGCGGGGAGGCGATGACGGGTGAAGGTCTTACGCGGGACCGTCCTGACGCTGGTCGTGGCCGTCATGCTGCTGCCGGTGTACGCGATGATCGCGGTCTCCTCGGCCTCGGACGCGAGCGATCTCGGCGGGCTGTCGTTCGACGTCTCCCAGCTGGGCGCGCACGTGGCGCAGCTGTTCGGCCAGGGCGGCTTCCCGCTCTACCTGCGCAACAGCCTGATCCTCTCGCTCGGCATCGCGGTGCTCGAGGTGATCCTGTCCGCCGCCGCCGGGTACGCGCTCGCGCAGCTCCGCTTCCCCGGCAGCCGCGCGCTGTTCGCGGTGATCGTGGGGACGCTGTCGCTGTCGCCGATCGTGGTGCTCGTGCCGATGTACCTCATCGTCAAGGCGCTGGGCTGGATCGACACCTTCCAGGGCATGATCGTGCCGTTCATGATGAGCGCCTTCGGGGTGTTCCTGGTCCGCCAGTTCGCGCTGGCGCTGCCGCGCGAGCTGCTGCTGTCCGCGCGGGTGGACGGGGCGAGCGAGCTGCGCATCTTCGCCCGCATCGGCGTGCCCCTGCTGCGGCCCGCGCTGCTGACGCTCTTCCTGCTGCAGTTCCTCGCGCAGTGGGACAACCTGCTCTGGCCGCTCATCGTGGCCAACAACCCGGGCCTGTGGCCGCTGCCGGTGGGGCTGTCTCAGCTCCAGACCGAGTACGACTTCAGCATCGGCCTGGTGAGCACCGCCGCGCTGATCACGGCGGTGCCGCCGCTGGCGCTGATGTTCCTGCTGCAGCGCTACTACGTCGCCGGGCTGACCCTGGGAGGGGTGCGCAAATGAGCTCGTACGGGGAGTGGACGACGGCGTACGGGCTGCCCGCGTTCGCGTACACGCTGGACCAGGAGCGGGACCCGCGCGCCGAGTGGGACCCCGTGCTGGACCCGCCCACGCGGCGGCACGTCGCGCACGTGGGCAACCGGCGGATCACGCTGGTGTCGGACAACTACGGGCTGAGCGACCTGTTCGACGAGCACACCGGCCTGCTGTGGCTCACCCGGGGGACCGGCGTGACCCGCATCGGCGAGCTTTCCACCGATATTTCGGGATCTGAGCGGATCTTCGGGCCGACCTTCGCCGTCGTCCGGGTGGCCGACGAGCGGGTGGCGCTGGAACGCACGGTCCTCTGCCCGGAGGGCGAGCAGCCGTGGGTGCTGATCCGGCTGCGGGTGCGCAACCTGCTCGACGCGCCGGTACGGCTGGAGGCGACCGAGGAGTGGGCGGCCAGGCCGGCCCGGGTCGAGCTCATCACCGGCGCCGCCGACGCCGACGACCCCGGGCTCGAACTGGAGCTGATCGGCGGAGCCAGGACGCGGTCCGGGCGGCTCGTGCTCCCGCTGGAGCTGGCGGCGGGCGAGGAGCGGGTGCTGGACCTCCGCTACGGCCTGCTCGACCCCTCATCCCAGACCGCGACGATCGACGTCTCGTCCGGGACCGCGACGTGCGGGACCGCGACGTTCGAGGAGAGCCTGGCGGCCCTGCGCGCCCGGCTGCCGCGCGCGTCCGCCGCGCGGGCGCCCGAGGCCGAGCGGGAGATCCCCTGGCACGCCGCCCTGCTCACCGGCGCGGCCTGCGCCGACGGCGTGCTCGGCGGCCACACCCTCGACCAGGGATCGTGCTACTCCTTCCGGCACGGCTTCAACGGCGCCGCCCGCGACCCGCTCCAGCACGCGCTCCCGCTCGTCTACATCGAGCCCGACCTGGCGCTGTCCGTGCTGCGCAACACGTGCGCGTGGGGCGGACCCGACGGCGACCTGCCGTATGCGCTCGGACCGGACAAGCAGCCCTGGACCGACCTGTTCCGCCCGTCGGACCAGAACCTGTGGGCCCTGTGGCTGGCGGCCGAGTACCTCAGCGCGACGGGCGACGAGGCCGCCTTCCACGCGACGGTGCCGTACCACCCGGTCCATGGGACCCCCGGGGTGCCGCTGCTGGAGAACCTGCGCAGGCAGTTCAGGTTCTTCGCCGAGGTGGTCGGACGGGGCGAGCACGGGCACGTCCGCATCCTCAACGCCGACTGGAACGACATGGCCATCACCGAGAGCGGCGTGCCGCGCGAGGTGATGATCGCCCGGGGCGAGTCCGTCCTCAACTCCGCCATGGCCGCCTGGGTCCTGCCGCGCTACGCGACGCTGGCCGAACGGCTCGGCGACCACGCGACCGCCGCCGAGGCCCGCAAGCTCGGCGAGGAGCTGCGCGACCTGGTCGCGGGGGAGTGGAACGGGCGCTGGTACCGCCGCGCGTACGGCCCGGGAGCGGTCGTCGGCGACGACGATCTGTGGCTGGAGGTGCAGCCCTGGGCCGTTCTGTGCGGTGCCGCCCCACCTGAGCGGGCCGTGGAGCTGCTGCGCACGATCGAGCGCACTTCCGCCGCCGATTCCCCTTTGGGCGCCCGGCTGCGCTGGCCCGCCGCCGACGCGTACGGCCCCGGCGGGGTCGGCACGATCTGGTACGCGATCAACATGACGCTCGTCTGGGCCGCCGCCGAACACCTCCCCGACCTGGCCTGGGACTGGTGGCGGCGGATGACGCTGGCCGCGCACACGGCCGCCTACCCGGACGTCTGGGAGGGCACGCTGTCGGGCCCCGACGCCTACCTGGCCCCCGAGACCGGCCGCCCCGGGCGCACCTGGGACCTGGCCGAGGTCGGCGTCGCCATGCAGGCGTACCCGGTCGCCAACCTGCACAGCCACTCCCAGCCGCTGCTGGCCTACCTGCGGCTGCTCGGCGTCGAACCCTTCCGGCGGCCGCGCGGCGGGGCCCGCTTCGCCTCCCGGGCGCTGGAGGTCGGGCCGTGACCGCGCTCGGGGTCGACGTCGGCGGCACGTACATCAAATGGGTGACGCTGGAAGGCGACGCGGTCTCCGGCTCGGGCACCGTCCCCACGCCGCCCGGTCCCGACGAGACGGTGAAGCTCGCGGCCTCGCTGGCCCCGCACGCCGGGTCCATCGGGATCGGGCTCCCCGGCCACGTGGACCGCGACACCGGGACCGCCCTGTTCGTCCCGAATCCGCCGGGTGACTGGGACGGCTACCCCGTGGGGGCCCGGCTGCGCGAGCTGACCGGGGTCCCCGTCTCCGTCGTCAACGACGCCCGCGCGTTCGCGCGCGCCGAGCTGGCGCTGGGCGCCGCCCGCGGGCTGGCCGACGTGCTGTTCGCCGTGCTCGGCACCGGCGTGGGCGGGGCCGTGGCGCTGCGCGGGACCGTCCTCGTCGGGCCGCGCGACAACCTCGGCGAGATCGGCCACCTCACCGTCTCCCCCTGGGGACCGGTCTGCTGCTGCGGCAACCGGGGCTGCGTGGAGACGTTCGCCGGCGGGCCGGGCATCGTGCGGGCCTTCCGCCCAGGGACGGCGACGGCCACCGCGGCGGAGGTCGCCGAGGCCGCC
>NZ_JBSFTC010000360.1:0-10128 GCF_053590415.1 Nonomuraea sp. NPDC003201 | reverse complement strand
TGCTGCTGGCCGGCTGGCCCGGCGTGGGCAGCGACTTCGGCGGCGTGATCGCGTTCGTGCCGGGCATCGCGGTGACCGCGCTGCTCGTCGCGGGCAAGCGGGTGTCGGTGCTGAAGCTGGCCGCGTTCTGCGTGCTGGGCGGGGTGGCGGTGTCGATCATCGCGGTGCTCGACCACCTGCGCCCGCCGGCGTCGCAGACCCACCTGGGGCGGTTCGTGGGGCAGGTGATCGACGGGACGTTCCTGCCCATGATCGGGCGCAAGCTGGGCGCCATGCTGAACACCATGCTCTCCCCTAACCTCATGCCGATCGTGCTGGCCGGCCTGGCGTTCCTGATCTTCGCGGTGCTGCGGCCCGGGCAGATCAGCGCGGGCATCGTGCCGAAGGCGTTCGCGCGGGCGCCCATGCTGCGGGCCGGGCTCGTCGGGGCGCTGGTCAGCGGCGTGGTCGGCATGCTGGTCAACGACTCGGGCACGGCCGTGCTGTCCATGGCGGTCGCGCTGGCCGTGCCGCTGGTGCTGCACGCGGGCGTGCGCTCGGCGGAGGAGCCGGACTCACCAGCCGAGGTGGAGCTCCTCGGGGGCCCGGTGGATGAACGTGGCCGCCATGACGACGTCCTCGCCGGCGAGACGTAGGCCGGGCAGCTCGCGTACGAGCAGCTCGAGGGTGACCTTGAGCTGCTCGCGGGCCAGCAGCGCGCCCGGGCAGCCGTGCACGCCGTGCCCGAACGACAGGTGCCGCACCGGCTCCCGCGCGATGTCGAACTCGTCCGGCCGCTCGAACACCGCCTCGTCCCGCCCGGCCGAGCCGAACGACACGAACACCGTCTCGCCCTCGCCGAGCGCGGTCCCCGCGAGCTCCAGCGGCCTGGTGACGGTGCGGCGGAAGCCCTGCACGGGCGCCTCGTACCGGGCCGCCTCCTCGATCGCCGCGCCCGCCAGCTCCGGCCGCTCGCACAGCAGCTCCCACTGGCCGCGCTCGCGCAGCAGGCGGTGCACGACGGTGCCGAGCAGGGCGGTCGTGGTCAGGTGGCCGGCCAGCATGACGTTCTGGGCGTTGGCCACGATCTCGTCGTGCTGCCCGGGCGTCGGCTCGCCGGGACCCGGGGCCAGGCCGCGCGACAGCTCGCCGGTCAGGCTCTCGGCGGTCCTCGACCTGGCCGCGTGCGCCGCGAAGAGGTGCCGCAGCGCGGCCACCTCGCGGGCCGCGGCGACCTGGTCGTCCTCTGACATCGGGGTGAACAGCAGGTCCTCGGCCCGGTTGCCGGCCCGGATCGCGGCGGGCACGTCGGCCGGGTCGAGGCCGAGCAGGTGGCCGATCACGGCGGCAGGGAGCGGCCTGGCGTACCCGGACATCCACTCCACGTGCCCCGCCTTGGCGAACGACGCGACCAGGTCGCCCGCCGTCGCCCGGACGAACGGCAGCGCCGCCGCCACCTTGGCCGGGGACAGGCCGCGGGTGAGCGGCCGGCGGTAGCGCGCGTGCGCCTCGCCGTCCGTGCTCAGCACCACCGGGGCGCCGCCGGGCGCGCCCGCCAGCTCCGCGAACGCCCGCGGGCCCGGGATCACGTCGGGCCGCAGCGCGCCCTTGGAGGAGAAGTCGTCCGGGCGCCCCAGCACCTCGCGCACGTCGGCGTGCCGGGCCACCAGCCAGGCGTCCAGCTCCTCGACGAAGGTCAGCCCCGGCGCGGCGCGGGCCCGGGCGTAGAGGGGATACGGGTCGCGGTAGAGCGCCTCTCGATCCACGCGTACCATCCTGCAAGCCCTGGTGGAGGGTCGACAAGATCTGAAATTTTCTTTTAGTTCACTCTTAAGCCTTGAAAGTTATATCCACGAGCGATTGAGTTCGGTCGTGCAGTCCCTCAGAATCCTCACAGCTTCGGTGCTGGCGTTAGGCCCTCTCGCCCTGGCCACGGCCCCGGCGCAGGCCGATCCCGCGCCCCCCGTAGAGGACGCGCTCAAGGCGTCGTCCTACCCGCCGCCGTCCACGCTGCTCGCCCAGGATGCCGGGCAGCGGCTGGAGACGGCCAAGAGGACCCGGCCGGTCGCGCCGGGCATCTCGCTCACCTCGTTCGACACCTACGACGCGCTCGGCTGGCTGCGCGCGGACGCGGTCACCGCCGACCTCGGCGGCGCGAAGGCCGACTACCTGTACTCCGGCGAGGTGTCCAAGACCGAGCCGCTGTCCGGGCCCGCCAAGCGCGCGCACGCCGTCGCGGCCGTCAACGGCGACTTCTTCGACATCAACAACTCCGGCGCCGCCCAGGGCATCGGCGTGCAGGACGGCTCGCTGGTGCAGTCGCCCGTCACGGGCCACGAGAACGCGGTCGCGATCACCGGTGACGGCATCGGCCGCGTGCTCAAGATGTACTTCGAGGGCACCGCCACCCCGGCCGGCGGCTCGCCCATCGCGCTCACCCAGTTCAACCAGATCGTGAAGAGCGGCGGCGTCGGGCTGTTCACGCCGCTGTGGGGCTCGTTCAACCGGGCCCGCGCCGTCGAGGGCGCCACGTCCGTCGCCGAGGTCGTCCTGGTGGACGGGGTGGTCTCCGAGGTACGCACGTCCGCCGGCACCGGCCCCATCCCCGCCGGGACGACGATCCTGCTGGGCCGCGACGCCGGGGCCACCGCCCTGTCCGCGCTGAAGGCCGGCGACCGCGTGGACGTCAAGTACCAGCCGAAGTCGTCGGACGGCAGCCAGGTCAAGGCGGCCGTGGGCGGCAACTGGGTGCTGGTCAAGGACGGGGTCGTGCAGAACTCCACCGACCCCGCCGCGCACCCCCGCACCGCCGTCGGGTTCTCGGCCGACGGCAGGAAGATGTACCTGCTGACCGTGGACGGCCGGCAGGTCGACAGCCGCGGCGTCACGCTCAACGAGCTCGCCGCCATGATGGTCGACCTCGGCGCCGCCAACGCCCTCAACCTCGACGGCGGCGGCTCCTCCACCATGCTCGCCCGCGAGCCCGGCGCCGCCGACGTCCAGGTGGAGAACAGCCCCTCCGACGGCGGCGAGCGCCACGTGCCCAACGGCCTCGCGCTCTACGCGCCCGAGGGCAGCGGCAAGCTCAAGGGCTTCTGGCTGGAGACCGCGAGCGACCCCGCCAAGGCGCCCGGTGTCGGCCCGGTCGCGGGCGGCCGCCCCGACCGCGTCTTCCCCGGCCTCACCCGGCGGCTGACCGTCGCCGGATACGACGAGACGTACGGCCCGGCGGCCGGCACGCCGTCGTGGCGGGCCAACCCGGCCGTGCACGGCGTCGTCCGCGACGGGAAGTTCCACGCTCTGGTGCCCGGCCAGACCACCGTCACCGCCTCCCGCGGCGGCGCCAAGGGCACCATCCACCTGACCGTCCTGCAGCCGCTCCAGCGGCTCGGCGCCACCGCCGACCGGCTCGGCCTGGCGGGGGCGGACGGCCCAGATGCCGACGCCGCGACGTTCGGCGTGGTCGGCTACGACCGCAACGGCAACTCCGCGCCCGTCGAGCCCTCCGACCTCACGCTCGACTACGACAAGAGCCTGTTCGAGGTCACCGCGGCCGAGCACGGCTCCTTCACCGTCAAGGCCAAGAAGGCCGTCGGGTCCGGCCTGATCACCGCCAAGGTCGGCAAGATCAGCACGGCGGTGCCGGTGACCGTCGGGTTCGAGGAGAAGCCGGTCGCCGACTTCGAGGACGCGGCGAAGTGGACGTTCGCCGCCGCCCGCGCCACCGGCTCGCTGTCGGCCGCGCCCGGCCAGAGCGGGGGCGGGCTCAAGCTCTCGTACGACTTCACCACCTCGACCGCGACCCGGGCCGCGTACGCCAGCCCGCCGCAGCAGATCGTGGTGGACGGCCAGCCGCAGGCGTTCGGGCTCTGGATCAACTCCACCGGCAAGGGTGAGTGGCCGAGCCTGGAGTTCTACGACGCGCTCGGCCAGTCGCAGATCCTGCGCGGGCCGTACATGACGTGGACCGGATGGAAGTACGTCGAGTTCGCCGTGCCTCCGGGCGTGAACTACCCGCTCAAGCTGCGGCGCTTCTACGTGGCCGAGACCAAGGCGGACGCGAAGTACACCAACGAGATCCTCATCGACGGCCTGGTGGCCAAGGTGCCGCCGTCGATCTCCGCGCCCGCCGCGCCGAAGGTCGCCGATCCGGTGGTCAAGGCCGACGTGGGCCGGATGCCGTGGCGGTTCGCGGTCATGTCGGACGCGCAGTTCGTGGCCCGGGACCCGGACAGCGACATCGTCAAGAACGCGCGCCGCACGCTGCGGGAGATCAAGGCGGCCAAGCCGGACTTCCTGCTGATCAACGGTGACCTGGTGGACGAGGCGTCGCCCGAGGACTTCGCGCTGGCGAAGAAGATCCTCGACGAGGAGCTCGGCGGAACCCTGGAATATCACTACATTCCCGGCAACCACGAGGTCATGGGCGGCAAGATCGACAACTTCAAGGCCGTCTTCGGCGACACGTACAGCACCTTCGACCACAAGGGCACGCGCTTCGTCACCCTGGACACCTCGCGCCTGAACCTGCGCGGCGGCGGCTACGACCAGGTGGCCATGCTCCGCTCCGAGCTGGACAAGGCCGCCGGCGACGCGTCGGTGGGCTCGGTCACGGTGCTGTTCCACGTGCCGCCGCGCGACCCGACGCCCGGCAAGGGCAGCCAGCTCGGCGACCGCAAGGAGGCGGCGCTGGTGGAGGGCTGGCTGGCGGACTTCCAGCGCACCACCGGCAAGGGGGCCGCCTACATCGGGGCGCACGTGGGGACGTTTCACGCCTCGCACGTGGACGCGGTGCCGTACTTCATCAACGGCAACTCCGGCAAGAACCCGGCCACCGCGCCCGACGACGGCGGGTTCACCGGGTGGTCGCTGTGGGGCGTCGACCCCGTGACGCCGGCCGAGGCCGAGCACGTGCGGCGGAACTGGTTCGCCGACGCGCCCGACTGGATCGGCACGCAGGTCCGGCCGCACCTGGACGACCTCGTGCTCACCGCCCCCGCGACCGTCGCGATCGGCGCGCCCGGCGCGGTGACGGCGGTGGTCAAGCAGGGGAGCCGTACGGTCCCCGCGGCCTACCCGGTCTCGGCGGCGTGGTCCGGATCGCCCAACCTGTACGTCGGCGGCCGTGACGGCGTCAAGCCGTGGCACGTGGCCTACTTCGACCCCTCGACGGGGACGCTGACGGCGCTGCGGCGGGGGCAGGTGACGGTCGCCGTCACGGTGAGCGGCGTCACCCGCCAGGCCACCGTGGCGCTGGCCGCCAAGGCCGCCGCCTGACCTTCTTCCGGGCGGGCGGCCTCGGCGGCCCGCCCGGGCTCCTGAACAGCCCGGTCGTACCATGAAGGGAATGCATTCATAACAGCGAGTCGCCGCCGACGTCCTCCTGACCGGCGACGCGAGCCGGCTGTACGAGGCGTTGCGCGACGGGCGCTTCGTGCTCCTGGCCCCCGTTGACGAGCCCGTCGACGAGCCCGCCGACGAGCCCGCCGTGCTTCCGCCGGCGCGGGTCAGGCACGCCACGCCGAGGAGCGCCCGCCTGCCCTCCATGCTGGTCCGTCCGGACGGTTACATCGCCTGGGCGAGCGCCGCCGCGGATCCCGCCACCCGTGTCCTCGGCCTGCGTTCCGCCCTGGCGGAATGGTGCGGCCTGCCGCCGGAGTCGTCCGTGACCGGTCGGGACGAGGCTGCCCGGTTGATGGCCTGACCTGCGCGTATGTGGGTAACAGGCCCATGGAGGTGTGGTGACCATGTCGAACAAGGACTCGGCGGCGGAGCCCGGATTCAAGATGCTGGCGGACATCAAGCCGCCCTTCATCCCCGAGGGTGCTTCGGGGATGACCATCCTCGTCGAGTGGGCTCCGGGCCACCCCGGCCTTGCTCCGCACCGCCACGCGGGTTCGGCCTTCGGCTACGTGATCGATGGCGCGATACGGTTCGAGCTCGAAGGTGAGCCGGAGCGGGTGGTCGAGGCCGGTGAGACGTTCTGGGAGCCGGGCGGCGACGTGATCCACTACCAGGACGGCAACGCCTTGCCGGACGCGCCGACCAAGTTCGTCGTGTTCATGCTGTGCGCGCCCGGTCAGCCGATGCTGACGTACGTCGATGAGGCGGAGCTGGCGCAGCGGGCCCATTTGCGCGCCCCGCGCCCCGCCGCCGGGCAGGGCCCGCAAGGGTCTTGAAAGCATACGTCGGTCCTCGGCAAGTCAGCTGAAATCGGCGTATCGCACATTGTCGTCATCTCGCCACGAAAGGACGGCCCCTGATGACGATCCCCCGCACCCTCGCCGGTCTTGCCATCGCCGCCACCGCCACCATCGCCGCTGTCACGACCATCGCCCCCGCCGCACAGGCCGCGACCGCGGCGGACTCGGCCGCGTGGGGCCCGTACTACGCGCCGGGGCGCGCCGCCCACGCCGTGGGCACGCTGACGGCCACGGGGGAGGACCACGCCGACCTGCCGACGGCCGACGTCGTCCGGGTCTCGGGCAAGGTGTACGACCACACGCGGCCCGCCGCCACCTGCGGCTGGGCGGTCTTCCGCATCACGTACCGCTCCGGGAGCAACCTGCCGTTCCGCCAGCACGCGGTGCGCGACTGCTCGTACCGCACCCCGAAGCGGTTCTCGTTCTCCTACCGGGACGTCTACCAGGTCGAGCTCAAGGTCTGCTCGGAGTCCAAGTCCGCCAAGCCGTCCCTCGTCTGCCAGTACGCGGGCACCTGGAAGACCCTCTACCTGTCGAAGTAGGCACCCTCAGATCTCGGAGATGATCTGCTGGCGCTTGGCGGCGTACTCGTCGTCCGTGATCGCCCCCGTCGTGCGGAGCGCCTCCAGCTCCTCCAGACGCTGGGCGGCGGACCGCTCGGACGGCGAGCCGGCGCCGGCCGCCTGTTGGGCGGCGGCCCGGCGCACCACGGCCTGGATCTGCTGACGCAGCTCCGGCTTGGAGCGCACGTCCAACATGCCGTTCAGCGGGATGCCGTTGGCCTTGAGGAGCTGCAGGATCTCCATGAGCGGTCCGGCCTGGCCGCTCAGGTCGTAGGTCCTGTTCTCCTCGGCCAGGCTGAACGTGGCCGGCATCAGCCCGTTCACCAGAGCGCTGCGCTCCCAGTCGATCTGGTGCTCCTGCGTGGCCGGATCGACGAGTACGACGAGCCTGCGCGCGTTGAAGTTGCCCGTCCGCGTCACACTGGCCAGCACGCGGTCCTGGGTGTCGAACGCGAACCCCGGGCCCTCGATGCGCAGGCCGAGCCTGATCAGCGGCTGGTCGTTGATCCTGGTGCCGGTCTCCGACATGCCGGTGATCTGGGCGAGCGTCAGCACTCCGCTCCGCTCCAGGGCGGCGGTCCTGGCGGCCGCCTTCGCGCCGCGGCGGGCCAGGGCCACCGCGACCACCACGTCGGACACCGTGAGCACCAGGCCGACGTAGAACATCCACTGGATCTCCGCGCGTTCGGCCGGGCCGAGCGCGAGGTAGACGATCACGAAGATCGGGCCGACCAGCCCTCCGCAGAGCAGGACGACCAGTTGTGACCTCAGATAACGCCCGAACATCGGCCTGCTCCCGTCAGTGGGGCGGTGGATCGGGTGCCAGAGTAACGAGCGGTGATCTCGGTCAGGGATCCGTTTGAGGAAGAAACGGACCGTTCCATCGACGCTTGGAGGCGGCCCTGGAGGGGAAATATGCGGATTGTTAGCCTTTCAGGAGGTTCTCCTGGTGCTCGAGAGACTCAATGGACAAACTCTCTGACGACGACCTGGCGCTCTTACTGCTGATCCGATTCTTCGAGCTGAAGCTGCTCTCGCTCTTCGAGCGCGGCGAGCTCAACGGCACCACGCACACCTGCCTCGGCCAGGAGTACGTCCCCGTCTCCCTGCGGACGCTCCTGCGCGAGAGCGACTGGATCTTCAGCAACCACCGGGGCCATGGCCACTATCTGGCCAGGTTCGAGGACCCGGAGGGACTGCTGGCCGAGATCATGGGCAGGAAGGGGGCGATCTGCGACGGCGTCGGCGGCAGCCAGCACCTCAAGCGCGGCCGCTACCTGTCCACCGGCGTCCAGGGCCAGAGCCTGCCCGTGGCGGCCGGGGTCGCGTTGCGGCTGAAGCGGCACGAGCCGGGCGCGCTGGCGTGCGTCTACATCGGCGACGGCACCTGGGGGGAGGGAGCCGTGTACGAGGCGCTCAACCTGGCCCAGCTCTGGCGGCTCCCGCTCCTGGTCGTGGTCGAGCACAACGGCATCGCCCAGTCCACGCCGACGGGGCTGCAGATGGCGGGCACGGTGGAGGGGCGGGCCCGGGCGTTCGGCGTGGCGCACCACCGGGTGGACATCGCGGAAATGGACGAAATCCGCGGTCGGCTGGCGCCTCTCGTCGACCGGGTGCGGACGGAGTCGCGCCCGCTCGTCGTGGAGTTCGCCACCCATCGCCTCGGCCCTCACAGCAAGGGCGACGACACCCGGCCGCCGGACTTTCCCCGCTTCGACTGGTATGCCGCCTACCAGGCCGCGTACCCCGTACAGTCCGCCGGGATCGAGGCGGAGGCCCGTACCCGGATCGACCGGATCGCGGCCGAGGTCGCCGCCCGGCCGCCGTCCGTCTGGACGCCGGCGTGACGGTCGGCGGGGCGCCCGCGCGCAGGGTGCGGGTCGGTGAGGACCTCAACCGCGCGCTGCACGGGCTCCTCGAGGACGACCCCTCCGTGTACGTCCTGGGCGAGGACCTCCTCGACCCCTACGGCGGCGCCTTCAAGATCACCAAGGGTCTGTCCACCCGTTTCCCCGGCCGCGTGCTCACCACCCCGCTCAGCGAGGGCGCCGTCGTCGGCGCGGCCTCGGGGCTGGCGCTGGCGGGCGGCAAGGCGGTCGTGGAGATCATGTTCGCCGACTTCGTGGCGCTCGCCTTCGACCAGATCCTCAACTTCGCCGGCAAATCCGTCACCATGTACGGGACCCGCGTACCCCTCCCGCTGGTGATCCGGTGCCCGTCCGGCGGCCACCGCGGTTACGGTCCCACCCACAGCCAGAGCCCGCAGAAGCACTTCATCGGGATTCCCGGGCTGTCGCTGTTCGAGATGTCACCCTTCCACGACAACCGGGCCGTGCTCGACCGCATGCTGGCGCTGGGCGAGCCGTGCCTGCTGTTCGAGGACAAGGTGCTCTACACGCGGCGGATGTACGAGGTGGACGAGCTGTTCACGTGGGAGCTGGTGGGCGACGTGGCGGTGGTCCGCCTCGACACCGGGGGACCCGGCGGTCTCGACATCCCCTCCGGCGATCTCGACTACGTGCTGATCACCCCCGGCGGGGTCGCCCACCGCGCGCTGGCCGCCATGCGAACCCTGCTGCTCGACCACGACCTGACCGGCGTCCTGATGGTCCCCTCGCGCCTGTACCCCTTCGACCCGTCGGAGCTGCTGCCGCTGCTCGGGCGGGCGCCGCTGGTGTGCGTGGCCGAGGACGGCAGCGCGGGCGGCACCTGGGGCGACCACGTGGCCGCCGACCTGCACACCCGCCTCTGGGGCCGCCTGCGGCGCCCGGTCCGGCTGGTCAGCTCGGCGGACAGTGTGATCCCCACGGCCGCCCACCTGGAGCGCGAGGTGCTCGTCCAGGACTCCACGATCCGCCGTGCCGTGCTGGAGGGGTTGGATGGCTGAGATCCGGGTGCCGAAGCTGAACACCAACGACTCGGCGTACGTGCTGCTGGAATGGCTGGTGGCGGATGGCGCGCCGGTGCGGGGGGATGACGTGGTGGCGTCGGTGGAGACGTCCAAGACGGTGGAGGAGCTGATCAGCGGGCACGACGGGATCCTGGTCCAGCTGATCCCGGCCGGCGCCGACTGCACCCCGGGCCAACCCATCGCCCACATCACCCCCCACCCCGCATCACCCCCCACCCCACCTCCACCCGCCCCCGCCCCGCTTTCGCCCCCGCCTGCGCCCGCCCCCGCGCCCGCCCCGCCTTCGTTCGCGCTTCCCTCGGCCGTGCCCTCGCCCGCCTCGGGCGCGCTTGCGGCGGTCTCCGGTGACGCCCTGCCCGCCAAAGCGCCGCTGATCACGGCGCCCGCGCAGGCGCTCATCGACGAGCTGGGCATCGACCCTGCCCGCGTGCGCGACCTGCCCGTGAAGGTGGTGCGGCGCGCCGACGTCGAG
>NZ_JBSFTC010000359.1:0-10134 GCF_053590415.1 Nonomuraea sp. NPDC003201 | reverse complement strand
AAAGGTGAAGGGGGCGCTCAGACCCGGAACTCCTCGGTACGGTGCGCGTAGGCGGGCAGCGCCACCCCGGCCAGCGCGAGCCCGGCCACCAGCACGAGCGCCGTCACCGGCAGGACGGCCAGCCCGATGACGACGGCCGCCAGCCCCGCCAGCGCCGCCGCCGCGGCGGGGAGCAGGCAGCGCACGAGCAGGTCCTGTACGGCCTCGGTGTCGTCGACCATGCGGCTGAGCAGGTCGGCGCCGCCGTGCCGGGGCTGCTGGGGCGGGATGAGGGCACGGTAGAGCTGCTCGCGGGTGCCCGCCTGGGCGCGGAGCGCGACGTCGTGGCCGGTGAGGCGTTCGGCGTAGCGGAAGACGCCCTTGCTCGTGGCGAACGCCCTGGTCGCCACGATGGCCACGCTCAGGGCGGCCAGGCCCGGCTGCTGCGCGGCCCTGGTGATCAGCCAGGCGGCGGCGGCGATGAGCCCGAGCCCCGCCAGGTCCGCCGCCGCGCCCGCCAGCACGGCCCAGAGGAGCCGCGTGCCCATGCGCCGGTTCACCGGCCGCTCCCTTCGCCCCGCCGCGTCGCGGGCTCAGCTTGTTGGTGCATGCGGGTGGTGTCGGAGACGACGCGGCCCTCGTGCACCCGGATGACGCGGTCGGCCAGGTCGATCATGGCCGGGCGGTGCGCGACGATGACGGCCGTACGGCCCTGGGCCAGGTCCGAGGTGGCCGCCACCACGGCGGCCTCGCTGCGCCCGTCCAGGCGGGCCGTGGGCTCGTCGAGCAGCAGCACCGAGGCCGCGGGCCGGCAGAAGGCCCGCGCCAGCGCGATCCGCTGCCGCTGACCGGCGGACAGGTTGGCGCCGCGCTCGCCCACCACCGTGTCGAACCCCTGCGGCAACGCGTCCACGAAGTCGGCGTGCGCGGCGGCCGCGGCGCTGCGGACCTCCTCCAGGGAGGCCGCGGGAGTTCCGAGCCGGATGTTGCCGGCCACGGAGGTGGCGAACAGGTGGGGCCGCTGCGCCACGAATGCCAGCCGCGCCCGCCAGCTCCCCAGATCGAGCTCGCGAAGGTCGGTGCCGTCGACGAGCACCCGGCCCTCCGACGGCCGGACGAACCCGAGGACGAGATGGAGCAGGGTGCTCTTGCCGCCGCCGCTCTCGCCGACCAGCGCCACGCGTTCCCCCGGGCCGATCGTGAGCGAGACGTCCTCCAGGGCCGCGACGTCACGGCCGGGGTAGCGCACGGTCACGTTCTCCAGGCGGATCTCCGGCGCACCCTGCCCGGCCGGATGAACCCGCCCATATGCGGGCTCGGGCTCGCCCGCGCCGTCCAGCACGGCGAAGGCCGCGTCGGCCGCCGCCACCCCCTCCATCGAGGCGTGGAAGCGCGTCCCCATCGCCCGCAGCGGCAGGTACGCCTCCGGCGCCAGCAGCAGCACCAGCAGCGCCGTCGTCAGATCCAGCGACCCTCCGAGCAGCCGCAGCCCGATCGGCACCGCCACCAGCGCCAGCGACAGCGACGCGCACAGCTCCAGCACCAGTGACGACAGGAACGCCACCCGCAACGTCCGCATCGTCGCGTTCCGGTGCGCGTCCGCGACCTGCTGGATGACGCCCGCCTGGTAGCGGGCCCGGCCGAAGGCCCGCAGGGTGGGCAGGCCGCGCACCACGTCGAGGAAGTGGCCGCCGAGCCGCGACAGGGCCAGGAACTGGCGCTCGGTGACGGCCTTGGTGGTCATGCCGACCAGGGCGCCGAAGACGGGGATCAGGGGCAGCGTGATCAGAACGATGAGCGCGCTCGCCAGGTCGGCGGCGAAGAGCCGTACCAGCACCGCGAGCGGCACCACCCCGGCCACCGCGATCGACGGCAGGTAGCCGGTCAGGTACGCGTCGAGCCCGTCCAGGCCGCGCCCCGTGAGCGTGACCAGCTCGCCCGAACGGTGCTGTGTGAGCCCCCCGGGGCCCAGGTCGCGCAGCCGGGCCAGCAGCCGGTGGCGCAGCGCCGACTTCACGCCGGTGGCGGTGCGCCCGGCGAAGACGCCCTGCGTCCAGGCCAGCAGCGCCCGCACGCACACCACCGCCGCCAGCCCCGCCAGGGCGACGGCGGTGAACCTGCCGGACAGCACCCCGGCCAGCAACTCGGCCTGCACCAGCACGAGCAGCCCCGCCAGCACCGCCGCGACCATGGTCACGGCCAGGTGGCGGCGGACCGACCGCTCGGCCCGCATGAGCCGTAGGAGATCCTTGTGCACGAGCCCTCAGAAGCCCTCAGAAGAACGACGGAAGCAGGACGGCGTCCTTCCCTGGGCGGAAAGTGCGCCACACCCATACTTGCGCGCCCAGGACGATGGGTGCGAACGGCAGCACCATGACACTGAGCACATTCAACGTGGCCGCCGGCGCGCTGTTGGCCAGCAGGTACGGCATCGCGCCCACGAGCACGCCCACCGCCGGCATCGCCGCCACGACCCCCGACACGACCAGGGCCCGCCCCGACCTGGACGCCCCGAAGACCCCGGGCGTCCGCCACGCCAGGAACGTCCACCCGTGGAAGGCGAACAGCAGCGTCACGACGGCCCCCAGCATCACCCCCACCGGGTGCACCACCGGGCCCGCGAACCCCGTGGCCGCCGCGTGGATCGTCATTCCCCACCCGAACGACAGCCCCAGAGACCCGAACGCGATCATCGCGTCCCAGAACCCCCGCCACCTGAACCCGTCCAGCCTGCGCCGGAACCACAGCCCCGCGTCCCGCAGGATCCAGCTCAGCAGCATGGCCACCACCAGCGGGTACAGCTTGAACAGCACCTCGCCCTCGAGCAGCGGATAGACGCCGAACAGCGTCCCGGCGACCGCCACCAGCCACACCTCGTTGGCCAGCACGTACGGCGCCATCGCGGCCACCATGCGGTCGCGGCCCTCGCGGGTCCTGCCCAGCAGCGGCAGCAGCAGCCCCACCCCCAGGTCGAACCCCTCAAGGGCGAAATATCCGGCCAGCAGCACGGCGAAGAGAACGAACCAGATCACTTCCATGTCGGCACCTCACTCAGTAACTCAGCGCGGGGGAGCGGGTCTCACCGGCGG
The DNA here is from genome assembly GCF_053590415.1 of Nonomuraea sp. NPDC003201. Classification (NCBI taxonomy): domain Bacteria; kingdom Bacillati; phylum Actinomycetota; class Actinomycetes; order Streptosporangiales; family Streptosporangiaceae; genus Nonomuraea; species Nonomuraea sp. NPDC003201. The sequence goes on along the minus strand of NZ_JBSFTC010000359.1, from coordinate 7,066 downwards.
GGACGGCGCCCAGGGCCACGTCGCGCGGCCCGCGCCGGACGATCCTGGCGATGAGCACGTAGTCGACGACCGCCAGCAGCCCCAGCACGCCCGCGAACCCGACGAGCGAGGCCGTGACCATGCCCGAGGTCAGCCCGGGGGACATGGCGTCGGCCACGGTGAGCTTCTCCCAGATCATCCACGGCTGCCGGCCGACCTCCCGCGCCAGCCAGCCCATGATCGCCAGCACGAACGGCAGTGGCGTCATCAGCATGAGCAGCGGATGCGTCCACCGCCAGCGCGGCAGCACGGCGACCATCGGCAGCATCACGAACAGCACGACCAGCGCGAGCAGCTGCCCGAGCTCGATCATCAACCCGAGCGGGAGCGCCGCGCCCACGTTGCCGCTGAACTTCCCGTCCTGGACCCCGGCGAACTGCGCGTACCCGAAGCCGATCGTCACGAAGATCCCGAGCGCCGCCGCGACCACGCCGGTCCGCAGCGACCTGGTGAAGAACTCCACGTGCTCGGTACGGCGGCGCAGCTGGTACGCGCTCGCCCCCACCAGCACCATGGCCCCCGTGAACAGCCCCGCCCCGATCACGTGCGGGAAGGAGAAGATCAGGCTCTTGTTCGTGAGCAGGGCGCCGAAGTCGACCAGCTCCAGGCGGTCGCCGCGGGCGACGGAGCCGACCGGGTTCTGCAGGAACGAGTTGGCGAGCATGATGGAGAAGGCGCTCGCGTACGCGGTCAGCGTCACGAGCCAGATGCAGGCCACATGCGCCCATTTCGGCAGCCGCCCCCAGCCGAAGATCCACAGGCCCAGGAACGTGGACTCCAGGAAGAAGGCCACCAGGGTCTCCATGGCCAGCGGCGCGCCGAACACGTCACCGGCGTAGTGGGACAGGCCGCTCCAGGAGAGGCCGAACTGGAACTCCATCACCAGCCCGGTCACGATGCCCAGCGCGTAGTTGACGACGTAGATCTGGCCCCAGAAGCGGGTCATGGCCTCGTGGAGCGGCTTGCCCGAGATCGCCCAGCGCGTGTTCATGATCGCCACCAGTGGCGCCAGGCCCAGGGTGAGCACGACGAACAGGAAGTGAAGGCTTCCCGTCACGGCGAACTGTGTCCGGGCCAGTTCGAGTACATCCATCGCGAACTCCGTTGTTGTGTCTGCCTACATATAGAGAGCCTACATGTAGACTGCCTACATGAGCGCACACGTCCGCACTTCGGCCGATGTCCTTCGGACGGAGGGGCGGGGCGCGGAGCATGCCGGGTCGCCCGTGCGGTGTCTAGGATCGGAATCATGAATCCGGACGCGCTGCGCGGGCACATGGACGCGCTCCTGCTCTCCGTGCTGGAGCGCGAGCCGCTGCACGGCTACGCCATCATCGAGGCGTTGCTGGAGCGCAGCGGCGGCGCGCTGAACGTGCCGACGGGCACCGTCTACCCGGCCCTGCGCAGGCTGGAGCGGATCGGCTACCTGTCCAGCGAGTGGGCCACGGTGGGCGGGCGCAAGCGCCGTACCTACCGGCTGACGGATTCGGGCAGGAAGCAGCTCGAAGGGGAGCGCTCGGCGTGGCAGGAGTTCGCCAGCGTGATCGGCGGCGTGCTCCGCGCGGACGCCGTGGAAGCCGGGGAGGTCAGCGGCGCGCGAAGGGCGGCCGGCTGATGCGCAGGCAGCGCGTCGCGCCGTAGATCTGCAGGCCCCAGCAGGCGGACGTCACCGCGTTGGCCAGCATGGAGGGCAGGACGTCCAGATGGCTCGCCCCGTTCGAGCCCAGGGTGAGCAGCATGCCCAGCGCCACGGTGACGGGCAGCATGCCCCAGACGAGCACGCCCAGCGACCTGGTCACCAGCCGCGGCCGGCGGATCCACCGGGCGCCCCGGCTCAGCGCGAACAGCGCGAGCCCGCCGTAGAGCCCGACGCAGAGCTGCAGGATGTCGAGCAGGCGCGAGGCGGGCCGGTACCAGGCGGGCGCGAGCCGCCAGGCCTGGTCGTCGCCGGGATAAATGCGCCAGATCACCGACCACATCAGCGCGGTGATCGGCACGCTGATGAACAGCAGGAAGCCCAGCCGGCGCCCCGCCACGGCGGTCAGCTCGGACTGGTAGCCGGGGGCGACCTCCGCGACCTCCCCGAACTCCGCCACCGCGACCCGCTCCGCCTCCGCCCGTGCGAGCCCTTCGGCCTCCAGCGCGTCGGCGGTGTCGGTCAGGCTGTCGCGCGCCTCGACGACCAGATCCCGCTTCGCCCCCTGCGGGCCGGCCAGGGCGCTGTCGAGCTCCGCCACGTAGTCGTCGATACGCATGGACCCCAGTCTACGGAGGACGATCTCGGTCTCCCATCGGGGAATTCCCCGATATTTCCGGGGTCGGGTTGATATGTAGGAAAACTCCTACGTATAGTGTCCGACATGCCGATATCTCAGATCCTCACCATCACCGTGCCCGTCGCCGACCAGGAGCGGGCGCTGGCCTTCTACACCGGCGTCCTCGACTTCGAGGTGCGCACCGACAACCCGTTCCCGATGGGCCGCTGGCTCACCGTCGCCCCCAAGGGGTCCGGGACCGCGCTGCTGCTGGCCTCCTGGTTCCCCGGTATGGCCCCGATCGGCGGCCTGGTGGTGGCCGCGCCCGACCTCGACGTCCTGGCCGCGCGGCTGCGCGAGCACGACGTGTCGTTCGAGGGGCCGAGCGACGAGCCGTGGGGGCGTCAGCTGCTGTTCCAGGACCCGTTCGGCAACGGGTTCGTGGTCAGCCAGGCATGATGGCCGACCACGTGTTCACCGCGCTGGCCAGCCCGGCCAGGCGGGAGTTGCTGCGCCTGCTGCTCGACGAGGGCGCCCAGCCCGCCGGCCGGCTGGCCGAGCGGTTCGACATGAGCAGGCCCAGCGTGTCGGAGCACCTCAAGGTGCTCAGGGACGCCGGGCTGGTGGCCGAGAGCCGCAAGGGGCGGGAACGGCACTACCGGCTGGAGGCGGCGCCGCTCATGGAGATCCGCGACTGGCTCACCCCGTACGAACGGTTCTGGCGGGAGAAGCTGGCCGACCTCACTACCCTGCTGGACGAGATGGAGGACGACGACCATGCCCCGTGACACGGCGGCCGAGGACCTGCGCGCGATCAGGATCGACCAGTTCATCGCGCATCCCCCGAGGAAGGTGTGGCGGGCGCTCACCGAGCCCGAGCTGGTCGCCCGCTGGCTCATGCCCAACGACTTCAGGCCGGAGGTGGGGCACCGCTTCACGTTCACCACGGAGCCCAAGCCGCAGGTGGGCTTCGACGGGATCGTCTACTGCGAGGTGCTGGAGCTGGAGCCGGAGAAGCTGCTCAGGATCAGCTGGAGTGACCACAAGAGGGCCGACTGGACGGTCACCTGGCGGCTGGAGCCCGAAGGCAAGGGCACCAGGCTGTTCCTCGACCACGAGGGCTTCGACCCGGACGACGAGTTGCAGCAGCTCTCCCGCCGCATCATGGGCGGCGGCTGGCGCTCGCGCCACTTCCGCGCGATCGCCGCCGTCGTGGAGGAGCTGGACGCCTAAGGGTTCAGGGCCGGGCTCGGCGGCTCCGCCCGGCGTTCGGCGGTGTTAGGTGGACGTCCACATCACGGTGGCCGTGGTGATCGCCAGTAGCAGCGCGAACCAGCCCGCAGCCCGCCCCATGCGCATGCCGTACCCGCACACGAGCCAGGAGACCGACAGCCACCAGCGGTGACCGGCCTGGCGCCGCATCTCCATGGCCGCGAACGCGAAGTCGGCCGAGGTGGCGCGGTCGCTGGGCTGCAGCCCGGCGTAGAGGTCGGCCAGCCGGTCGGGCGTGGCGCCGGGGTCGCCCGTCACCTCCCAGCCGCGCATGGTGTGCTCGTCGGCCAGCGCGCGCCGGCGGGAGAACCAGCGCAGCATCGGCCAGCGCAGACTCACCCGCAGGCCGCGCGGCGTCAGCGCGAACGTGCAGTCCTTGACCCGCACCGCCGACGGATGGGCCAGCCCGGCGAACCTGCACGCCGACAGGTCCAGCCCGTACAGCGCCAGGTCGCTCGCGTTCACCTGCCGCAGCGAGGTCAGCACGGACCTGCCCCGGCCGGTCACGGTGGCGGGGCCGCGCAGCACCGCGCCCTCCAGGTCGGCCTGGGAGTCGGTCAGCCGCAGCGTCGTCGTGCCCGCCACCTCGACGCCGCGCAGGTCGACGCCGCACCGGGACACCGCCACGTCCAGGAGCCCGTCGGCGCGGGCCCTGGCCGCCGACAGCCTGCCGGTGGCCGAGAGGTACGCGTCGGCGGCGAAGTGCGCGGCCTCGAACCCGGCGTGCCCGCTGACCTTGCGGAAGGACAGGGTACGGCCGAAGCGCGCCCCTCTGAAGGCGGCTCCGTCGCCCAGCCTGGCCCCGTCGAAGGTGGCGTACCCGTCGAACCTGGCCCGCTCGCACGACAGCCCGTGGCCGAAGACGGCCTGGCTGAACAGCGCGTCGCGGGACATCACGGCCCGGTCGAGGGAGACGTGCCCGCGCACGGTGACGCCGTGGAAGGACAGCTCGCGGGTGAACCTGGCGCCGGCCAGCGACACGTTGCCCTCGAAGCGGGCGCCGAAGAACGAGGCCAGCCGCTCGAACCTGGCGCCGTCGAGCGACACGTCGCCCGTGAACGTCACGCCGGACAGCCGAACGTCGCCGGTGAACCTGACCCGGTCGAGCCGGGCCCTGCCGGGCCTGCCGCCGGCGGCTTCGAGCACCCGGGACAGCAACTCGGCGCTGACGGTGGTGCCGCGCAGGTCGAGCAGGCGGCCGGGGGAGATCTCGTCGAGGGCCTGGGGGAGTTCGTCGGGTGCGAGGTGTGCGAGGCAGAAGCCGGTCGTCCGGCTGGCGATTCCGGTGCAGGCAGCGGAATGCGCGCAGGTGACCCAGTCCATGAAGAGGTCATACCCGCCGGAGACGGTGTCAAGGTTCGATGTTTTAATGTTCTATCCGCTTTTATATGGAAATATGCGCTCTAAATAGGCTCTAAAGTGCCGGGCATGCGCGCTTTATCCAGAGCCTCCCTTGTTGCCCTAGTTGTGGTGGCTCTCTCCGCCTCGCCCGCCGTGGCGGGGCGGCAGCTGCTCAAGCGGGTGACGAGCGCGACGATCTGGCACGTCAACTCCGACGAGCCGCGCATCCGCGACTACAACACGGAGTACAACCCGCCCGGCCTCCACCAGCCGGACGCGTTCCGCTCCTCCGGCCACGACCCGCTGGTCATCGGCCTGACCCTGCCGGAGTGATGAATGTCACAACGCCCGCCCACCCAGGTCTCGCGCGGGGCACCCGCAAATAGGATGGATCTTCCGAACCCCCCTGGGAGAGGGTGAGCGCGCATTGGCGCACGTTGATCGACCCCGGACGCGCGCGCTGCGCGCCGGGACCTACGACGGCGGCGATCAATCGGGCACTCGCGAGGTGGTGCGGCTGATCAGGGAGCCGGCCCCGCGGGAGGTCGTCTTCGACGGCGCCCGATCCCCGATGCATGACGTCAGGCGCGCGGTCCTGCCCCGCCCCAACCTTCTCCGGCCGACCGCGCCGGCATGGACACTGGAATGCCGGTGGGAGGGTAGGGGTTCATAACGATGGACAGTTTTCAGCGAGGGACGAGGAGCCACTTGTGGCGACCATCGAAGTAACAGAGCAGAACTTCAACGACATCGCCGACAAGGGGATCGTGCTGCTCGACTTCTGGGCGGAGTGGTGCCCGCCGTGCAAGAAGTTCGGTCCGATCTTCGAGCAGGCCTCGGGCCTGCACGAGGACATCACGTTCGGCAAGATCGACACCGACGCCGAGCAGGGGCTCGCCCAGGGCTTCGACATCACCTCGATCCCGACGCTCATGGCCATCCGCGACGGCATCGTGGTCTTCGCCCAGGCCGGCGCCATCCCGGCGCCCGCACTGGAGGACCTGATCAGGCAGGTGCGGGCGCTCGACATGGACGCCATCAGGGCCGAGCTCGCCGAGGAGATGAAGCAGAACTGACCCCTCCCAGGGGTCTCAGGGCTTGCGGGCGACCCCGACGTACCCGAACGTGATCCCGTTGCCGGGCGCGTCCGGGTCGTCGGGCCTCCAGCCGTTCGGGTACGTCAGCCCGGGCTCCTCCAGCTCGTACCCCTCGAAGAAGCGCAGGATCTCCTCACCCGTCCGCAGGCTCAGGGCGGCCGTGGCCCGCCGGTAGATCTCGATGGCCTGCGGCGTGGTGTCCGGCGTGGTGTCGATGGCATGGCTGATCACCAGCCGGCTCCCGGGCGCGCTCGCCGCCCGCAGCTTGGCCACCATGTCGTACGCGACGTAGTCCGGGATGAAGTGCAGGATCGCCAGCATCAGGAACGCCACCGGCCGGTCGAAGTCGATCACGTCGTCCAGCTTGTGCAGCAGCGTGCCGGTCTCGCGTACGTCCGCCTGCAGGAAGTGCACGTCCTCGGTCCTGGCCAGCAGCGCCCTGCCGTGCACGCAGACCACGGGGTCGTTGTCCACGTAGACGACCCGCGCCTCAGGGGCGATCTCGTGCGTGTTCCCCTGGGTCGGCAGGCCCGCGCCGAGGTCGACGATCTGCCGCACCCCCGAATCGACCAGGTGCCGCACGGCGCGGCGCAGGAACGCCCTGTTCGCGCGGGCGCCCTCCTTGGTGTTGGGGAACGTCTGCAGGATCTGCTCGGCGGCTGCCCGGTCGGCCGCGAAGTTGTCCTTGCCGTCGAGGAAGTAGTCGTACATCCGCGCGACGTTGGGGACGTTAGGGTCCACCCCCTCCGGGGCACTGTCCACGATTTCTCCTGAAATATCGCCCTTATTGCGGGCGATCATAGCTGTGGTTTACCCGGTTTCTCCGGAATTTGGTTCTACTCGCGGTGCCAGTGAGACGTACATCACGTATCACCATCACCCCCCGCCCCACACCCCTCGCACCCCGTGACACAGCCCCCCGGCGGGCCCCTTGAGACCCACCCGCCACCGCACCCCCGGCCGCGCCGCCGCGGGTGGCCGCCGCCATCGGGCGGACGCCATCGAGGGGGACCCCCGCAGTTCACCCGACCGACGCCGCGCCGCCTGCCGCGCGCCGGCCCC
>NZ_JBSFTC010000358.1:0-10216 GCF_053590415.1 Nonomuraea sp. NPDC003201 | reverse complement strand
GCCACCGGCTCGCAGGCCGCCGGGGCCGCCCCAGAACATCCGGACCGGCTCACGCCCGTCGCGCGCCCCGCCGAAGGCGAGGTCGTCGCGGCCGTCGCCGTTGAAGTCGCCGGCGACCGCCGAGCCCCTGTCGCCCTTGAACGTCCGGGTGCGGCCGTCGCCGTAGTAGACGGTCAGCGTCCTGTCGACGTCGGGCGCCTCCGTCTCGGTGCCGGGCTCGTCGTTGCGGCTGCCGTCGTCGCCGACCACCAGGTCCCTGGCGCCGTCGCCGTCGAAGTCGCCGAACGTGGCCGCCATGCCCTTGCCCAGCCTGCGCCCCGTCTTCGCCAGGCCGTCCGGACCGCCGTTCAGCAGCCACCCCGAGGTCTGCTCCCCGTCGTCGCCCTCGAACACGACCAGCCCGGTCGCGTGCCGCCCGTCGATCTCGTCGACGGTCATCCGCCAGAAGTCGCTGCCCGTGGGCGAGGGCTGGACGGTCCGGCGGCTCGGCACGCCCGCGCGGCTGAACGGGCCGTACATCACGACCAGGTTGGAGCCGCCTTGGTTGTCGTCGGCGGACATCGCCACGTCGGCGGCGCCGTCCCCGTCGAAGTCGCCGGCGACGGACCGGAACGTCGCCGTGGTGGTCTGGACGGGCGGCGGCACCGGGGTCGGGAGCGTTCCGGTGTCGATGCCGTCCGGGCCGCCCCAGAAGATGTGCGGGCCCATCGTCTCGTCGCGATCGCCTGGCCGCCCGTAGCCCAGGATGTCGCCGAAGCCGTCTCCGTCGAGGTCGGCTCGGATGCCCGGGTCGATCTGCCAGGCGTAGAACGTCCGCGACGACACGATCGCCGGCCTGCCGGTGCGCAGCCCCCGGGGCGAGCCGTAGACGACCGCGAGGAAGCGCAGGCCCGGTCGGAGCAGCTCGGCGTAGACGAGCAGGTCCGCACGGCCGTCGCCGTTGACGTCGTCGGGTCGCCCGCCGGCCTTGGCCGAACGCCGCGCGGGGGTCGGCGCTGGGGTCGGGGTGGCGGTCGGCATCGGAGCCGGGGTGGACGCCGACGGCGGCTGACCGGCGGGGCTGGGCGCAGGCCGGACGCCGCCGCATCCGGCGAGCAGGAGGACCAACGCCGGCCAGATCATCACCCTTCGCGGCACAGGCACCGAGCTTAGTGCGCGACCCCGCCGAGCGCCGAGTTTCCGCCACCGCTTTCCGTCCCCCGCTTTCCGCCACCCGCGCCCGCGCCGCCGGGCCTTCTCGCGGCGTCGCAGGGTGCGTCAGATCCGCTGCAGGGCCTTCTCGCGGCGGGCCGCGACGCTGGAGCCCGACTCCCCGCGGGCCATCCTGCGCAGCAGGAACGGGGCCGCGACCAGGCCGAGCACGGCCCAGGCCACGAGCACTCCGGCCGTCTCCACGGGCCGCCAGGACGCGCCGATCTCGACGGCGACCGCGGCGTCCGGGAGCAGGGCCGAGCGCATGCCGAGCCCGAGCCAGTAGACCGGGAACGCCTGGGCGATCCACTGCACCCACTCCGGCAGCGCCGTGATCGGGTAGAAGATGCCGGAGATCGCGATCAGGCCCAGCACGGGGAGCTGGATCAGCCCCTGGCTGCGGGCGCTGACGAACACCGAGCCCAGCACCGCCCCCAGCGGCAGCGTCGCCACCAGCCCCAGCACGAGCACCCAGAGCACCGTCAGCCAGGCGCCCGCGTCGCCGAACGCCAGGCCGGGCACCAGGAACATGCCGGGCACCAGGAAGATCGCGAGGTCGGCGACCAGCCCGCCGGCGACGAGGATGATCTTCCCGAGCAGGTAGCCGGTCATCCCGTGCGGCGTGGCCTTGGCGCGCAGCAGGGTGCCGTCCTCGCGGTCGGCGGTGAGGTGCTGGCTCATGCTCACCATGGACATCCCGGCGTTCATGCCGAGGATGCTCGGCAGGGCCAGGGCTCCGAGGGAGAGCCCGCTCTGCCCGAAGGACACGTTCCGCAGGAAGTACGTGGTGATCAGCATCAGCACGGGCCAGAGGAAGTGGCCGAACAGGTCGGCGCCGTTCGTGAACGACTGCCGCAGCTCGATCAGGCCGCGGGACCAACCGGCCCGCCAGGCCGTCGCGGTCGGGCTCATCGGGTTGCCTCCTCCGCCTGCCGGACGAGGGAGAGGTAGGTGTCCTCCAGCGAGGCGCGGCGCACCTCGAGGTCCTCGATCTCCTCGCCGTGCTGCTTGAACAGGTCGAACACCAGCCGGGTCGACTCGGTGGCCGATCGGGCGAAGCGCTGTCCGTCGCGGGTCCAGCGCACCTCGTCCTGGCCGGCGATCTGCTGGGCGAGCTGCGCGACCGTGCCGTCCGCGACGATGCGGCCCCCGTCGAGCACCATGATGCGGTCGGCGAGCTTCTCGGCCTCGGTCAGGTCGTGAGTGGTGAGCAGGATCGTGGTGTCGCCCTCGGCGGCCAGCTCCAGGACCAGCTCGTGGAAGGCGCGCCGGGCCACCGGGTCGAGCCCGGCGGTGGGCTCGTCGAGGAAGACCAGCTCGGGGCGGCCCACGAGGCCGACGGCCACGTCGAACCTGCGCCGCTGGCCGCCGGAGAGCGTCCTGATCTTGTGTTCCGCCTGCTCGGTCAGCCCGACCGCCGCGATGAGCCGGTCGGCCCGCCACGGCCGGGCGACGGTCTCGGTGGCGTACGCGGCGTAGTAGCGGCCGAGGTGCTCGAGCAGCTCGCGTACCCGCCATTTGCCGTGGTCGCGCCAGGACTGCAGGACGACCCCGACCCGCGCCCGCCAGTCCTCGCCGCCGCGGGCCGGATCGGTGCCCAGCACCTCGACCCGGCCGGCCGACCGCATGCGGAAGCCTTCGAGGATCTCGATCGTGGTGGTCTTGCCCGCGCCGTTCGGGCCGAGCAGGCACACCACCTCGCCGCGGCGTGCCCGGAAGGTCACGTCGTGCAGGACGTCGGCGGGGCCGTAACGCATCCGCAGGCCCTCGACGTCCAGCACGACTTCGCTCGTCGTCATGGATCTCGCCTCTCGTGGGAGCACGCCTCGGCGTGGCGCCCGGAGAGCCCGGCCGCGCAAGCAACCCTAGTTGACTAATTCCAAATTAGTCAACGCGGGTTGCTTGGCGCGGCCGTGCGAGGTCACTTCAGGCCGTACGCCCGCTGGACGGTCTGCTCGACGGTGTTGCCCTCGGCGTCCGTCGCCCGGGCCCGCAGGCCCACGGCGCCCGTGGTGGCCGCCAGCGCGGGAGGTGTGACGGTGGCCTGGCCGGAGGCCGAGACGCGGACCGGCGTCCAGTGGGCGCCGTCGTCGAACGTGACCGAGAGCTTCACGTCCCTGACCTTCGCGTCCGGGGTGCCGTAGGACCCGTGGTAGCCGGTGACGGTGATCCGGTGCGGCGTGCCCGCCTTGAGGCGGTTGTCCAGGTCGAGGGGCACGTCGTAGCGGAGGTTGAGCCGGCGGACCGGCTCGCACGGCGCCAGCTTGCCCGTGGCGAACCAGGCCAGGCAGAGCCCGTCGTCCGTGGTCTGCATCCCGCCGGTGGGCCGCTTCGACCGGAACGTCCAGGCGGTCTCGACGTCCTTGGCGTACAGCTGGGACGGGTTCGGGGTGTGGAACTTGTCGGTGAGCCGGTAGGCGGCCTCCGTCTCCGGGAGGGTGAAGGTCGGCACGATGATCGCGAAGATGGCGATCACGACCGTCGCCTCGACGAGCGGGACCTCGCGCCCGTCGCGGTACAGGCGCAGCTCGTCCTTGCCGCCGTGCTTGTCACCCTGGAAGTTGGCGTTGTACGCGAACGCCTCCTGGTGGTTCGGCACCGGGCCCATGATCGGCAGGGCCGACAGGAAGGTGTCCTTCGTCCGGCAGGGGAAGCACTGGGCGGTCCCGGAGCGGAGCACCGCGTCGGAGACGACGACGTTGCCCGGCACGCGGGGCTGGATCCCCCATGGCTCGGTCCGCGTGCCCGCGGTGGCGAAGATGTCCACCGCGGTCGCCGACAGCGCGCGCTTGTTGTAGAAGTCGCCGCCCTCGTCGTAGTTCATCGTGTTCGTGCGGGTCCAGACGACGTCCGGCGAGACGGGCCCGACGTACTCCGTGAAGGTCGTCTGCGCCCGCACGGTGTGCTCCATGGACCACGTGTTCGCGAACCTGGCAGGCCGCACCATCCCCGCCGACGTGCTCAGCTCGACCGCGCCGGGCCGGTCGGCGTGGAAGCGGTCCTCGATGCGCTGCAGGTCGCCCGTCCTGACCGAGTAGGAGAGGTCGGCGGGGACGCGGCCCTGCTCGGGCAGCATCAGCGAGTACAGGTACGGCGTGGTCGCGACGCCCTCCGCCGTGACGGTCACCGGCCGCCGCCCGGCCAGGGCTGCCAGGGCCCTCCCCTGCTCGGCGGTCAGGCTCATGGTCGGGATCGGGTACGTGGGCCAGCTGCCCGCCGGGTCGAGGAAGGCCCGGTTGACGGCCCCGTACCCGAGGACTCCCACGGCCCCCGCCTGCTGGGCGGCCTTGACCCGGTCCAGGGCGTTGCCCGTGCAGGCCACGGCCGGGCAGAGGTCCTCCAGGTTGAGCAGGACGAGCTTGCCGCGCACGTCCAGACCGCCGAAGTCGGTGCCCTTGCCGGCGTAGGCCAGCGAGAGCCTGCTGCGCCCGTCGAGCTTGGGCGTCTGCGGCGCCACGTCCTGGTAGCGGGGGGTGATGCGGGGGCCGCCGGGCACCGACATGGCGATGGCGGGGGCGCCGAGCTGGTAGCGGCCGTTGAGGGTGAACGTGCCCTGGGTGACCTTGCGGGTGGGCAGCATCACGTAGTTGTCCAGCCCGTACTGCGGGTAAAGGGACTGCACGTCGACGTAGCCGACGCCGTTGGCCGCGGTGCGCCGGTAGGCGTACTGCGAGAGGCGGGTCTCCGACTCGCGCGGCGTCCGCACGGACACCTTGCGCGCCTTGCGCAGGTCGAGCGTGACCGTGGTGTCCTTGGTGATCTCGATCTGCGGGTCGGACGGAAGCGACTGGACCCATTCGCCGTCCGCGCCGCGCCAGGCCAGCGCGGTGAGCACGGTGTAGGTGCCGGGGTAGACCTGGGCCTCGGTCTCGGTGCCCGAGGCGGGGGTGTAGGCGTACTGGAGGTCGTCGCGGTCGTCGGTGCGCATGAACATCCACGGGTTCTCCATGGCGGCGCTCGCGCCGTCGGGCAGCACCACCCGGGCCCGGACGGTGACCTTCTTCGGCTCGACGAACGCGCCCACGGCCGTGTTCACCTGGACCTGGCCGTTCTCGCCTGAGGCGCGGACGGAGCCCTCGTACCAGGTGCCGGGGCCGGCGGGGTCGAACGTGACCGAGACCGGCGCGGTGCCGTGCGCGGGGACGGTGACCGTGTCGCGGTCGACGGTGAGCGTGCGCGCGGGCACGTCGCCGCCCCGGTGCGCCTTGACGCCCGTGCTCAGCGTGAGGGTGACCGGCTGGTCGCCGTCGTTGGTGTAGGTGAGGGTCTTGGTGACCGGGCCGTTCTGGGGCGAGGGCAGGAAGCCGAAGTCGATGCCGCCGGAGCCGCGCACCTGCTGCTTGACGGCTCGGGCGACGTCCACGCGGCCGGCGCCCTGCTCGTAGGCGTCCTGGCCGTCGCCGTGGGCGGAGCTGGTGAGCGCGGCCTTGAGCTGGGTGTTCGTCCAGTCGGGGTGCTGCTGGGCGAGCAGCGCGGCGGCGCCCGCGACGTGCGGGGTGGCCATCGAGGTGCCGGACACGGTGGTGTAGCCGTCCTCGGCGGGCTCGCCCATGGACGTGCCGGCCGCGCGGGCCGCGACGATGTCCACGCCGGGGGCGCTGATGTCGGGCTTGAGGCTGTAGTCGATCGCGGTGGGACCCCGGCTGGAGAAGGACGCCAGCTTGTCCTCGCGGTCCACGGCGGCGACCGTGAGCGCCGAGGCCGCGGTGCCCGGGGCGCCGACCTGGCGGCTCTTGCCGTCGTTGCCCGCGGCGACCACGAACAGCGCCCCCGAATCGGCGGACAGCTTGTTCAGGGCCTGGTCGAGCGGGTTGTCCGGGCCGGGGCAGCAGCCGCCGAGGCTCATGCTGACCACGCGGGCCTTCTGGTCGACCGCCCACTGCATGCCCGCGATGATGTCGGATGACAGGCCGCTGCCGTAGTTGTTGAGCACCTTGCCGACCAGCAGCGAAGCCTCGGGGGCGACGCCCCGGTACTTGGCGCCGTTGCCCGCGATGATGGAGGCGACGTGCGTGCCGTGGCCGTGGCCGTCCTGGGCGGTCTTCTCCGAGCTGAAGTTCTCGGCCGCGGCGATGCGGCCGGCGAGGTCGGGGTGGGTGGCGTCGATGCCGGTGTCGAGCACGGCCACCTTGACGCCCGCGCCCTTGAGCCCGGCCGCCCACGCCTCGGGCGCGCCGATCTGCTTGACGCTCCTGTCGAGCGAGACCTGGACCTTGCGGTCGAGCCAGATCTTCTCGGACGCGGCCCTCGCCGTGCTGACCCCGGACCAGAACTGCCCGGCGGCCTTCTTGTCCACCTTCACGGCGGCGGCGTCGATGCTGGCCAGGGTGCGGGCCCCGGCGATGCGCTGCTGCGCCCCGTGCTGGACGATCAGGGGCAGGGTGGGGCTCTCCGCGTCGGAGTAGCCGTTGGCCGCCAGGTAGGCGACGTCGAACAGACCCCTGTCCAGGCGTCCCGCCGACACCAGGCCCATCACGTCCGTGGGGTAGACGTAGTACGCGGCGGGCTCGCGTACCGACATGAAGAACACCGGGGCGCCGTCCGGGCGCCGGGCCGGCTGGATCTGGGCCTGCGGGCTGCCGTCCGGGGCGGTACTGTAGGTGACCACGTCCCCGGTGATCAATGTGATCTTCTTCGCGGACTCCCCCGACGCGCCGACGACCGGCGGCGGCACGGAGGGAGCGGGAGGTGGGGTCGGGGCGGCCATCCCGGTGGAAAGCAGCACCCCCAACGCGACAAGCGACCGGCCGATCATGCGTCTCCTCAGAGATCATCGTGTCCCCGGGAACCATGACAGATCGCAGTAAAGCCGCGAAAGACGATTGTGAGTCCTCTTCCCGCCATGTGCGGAAATAGGACATGCTGTGATCGTGCTGGAGATCATCGGGCTCTCGTACGCCGAGCAGGCACTGTACGAGGCACTGGTGGAGCGCTCCCCCGCCGCGCTCGCCGAGCTGGGGCACGTCGCCTCCACGGCCGCCAGGCTGGAGCAGCTGGGGCTGATCACCCGGCTCCCGGAGGACCCGCCGCGCTACGTGGCGGTCTCTCCCGAGATGGGGCTGGACGCGCTGATCCGGGCGCGCACCCGGGAGCTGGCCGCGGCCCGCCACCGCGCCGCCCAGCTCGCCGCGCGCTTCCACCGCTCGGTGCCGGACGGGGACTCCGCCGACCTGGTCGAGGTGGTGATCGGCAAGGACGCGGTGGGCCGGTGGTTCCGGCGGCTCCAGGAGAGCGCGCGGCGGCGGATCAGCGTCTTCGACGCGCCGCCGTACGCGACGCCCATGGGCGGCAACGCGGTGGAGTTCGAGCTGCTGGAGCGAGGGGTCGAGTACCGGGCGCTGTACGACCGGCGGGCCATGGAGGTGCCGGGCACCCTCTCGCTCATCACCCGCTACGTCGCGGCCGGCGAGCAGGCCAGGGTCGGCGACGTGCCCGTCAAGCTCGCGCTGAACGACCTCCCCATGGCGATCATGCCGCTCCGCCACGACCAGCACGTGGTGGAGTCCGCGCTGGTGGTGCACGACTCGACGCTGCTGGACGCGTTGTCGGCGTTGTTCGAGATGTACTGGGAGCGGGCCGTGCCGCTGCAGGTCAGGCACGGGCGGCTGGCCGAGGCGACCGGCCCCGCCGACGCGCAGCGGGACCTGTTGCCGCTGCTCACCGCGGGGCTGACGGACGCGGCCATCGCCGCCCACCTCGGCTGGAGCGACCGGACGGTACGCCGCCACGTGCGCGCGATGATGGTCCGGCTCGACGCGCGCACCCGCTTCCAGGCGGGCTACCAGGCGGTCGTACGCGGCTGGCTGGACGGGGACGCGCTATGACCGCCGCCGGGCCCGGCATGGACGGGGACGGGCCGTGACCGCCCTCGGGCTCGGCATGGTCGGGGACGGGCCGTGACCTCGCTGGGCGCGATCGGGCTCGGGCCCGATGAGGAGGCGCTGTACGAGGTGCTGCTGGACCGCTCCCCCGCCACCCTCGCCGAGCTGGCCGCCGCCTGGCCGCGCGCCGACCTGCAGCCGCTGCTCGCGTCGCTGGAGGCCAAGGGCCTGCTCAACACCTCCCCGGGGCCTCCGCCCGCCTACGCCGCCGTCGCCCCGGAGATGGCGCTCGACGTCCTCCTGCTCGCCGCCGAACGCGACCTGCTGCGGGTCCGCGAACGTGCCCGCGAGCTCGAGGAGGTCTTCCAGGAGCGCGCCCGCGAGCGTACGCCGCCGGTGGTCGTCGAGGTGGTCACCGGGCGGCGGGCGGTCGAGCAGCGGCACGCCCAGATCCAGCGCGCCGCCAGGCAGCAGCTCCGGTGCCTGTCCAGGCGGCCGTACTTCGACCCGCTGGGCAGCGTGGCCGCGCAGCGGGAGCTGCTGGAGCGCGGGATCACCAGCCGCATGATCTACGAGCGGGACTTCGTGGCGGCCGAGGGCGCGTTACGGCAGATCGAGGAGATGGTCGGGGCGGGCCAGCAGGCGCGGGTGCTGCCCGAGCTGCCGATGAAGCTGTACGTGGTGGACGACCGGCTGGCGCTGCTCCTGCTCAGGCACGAACCGGCGGACGCGGTGGCGGCGCTCGTCATCCATCCGTCGGGGCTGCTGGAGGCACTGATCAGGCTCTTCGAGGGGTTGTGGCAGCGGGCGCTGCCGCTCGGGCTGGCGCCGTCCGTCCGCAACCCGCCGCCCAGGGACTCCCGGGACGACGCGCGGCTGATCGCGCTCCTGCTGTCGGGGCTCACGGACGAGGCCATCGCCCGCCAGCTCGGGGTCGGCCACCGGACGGCGGAGCGCCGGATCGCCGAGCTGATGTCCCGGCTCGGCGCCCGCACCCGCTTCCAGGCCGGCGTCCAGGCCGCCCTCTCCCAACCACCCCCACCACCGTCCCCCTGACGGCGGGAGAGCCACTCCCCCACCGACCGGGGTGCGGTCCTTGGGGGAGGAGGAACCCGTGTGGGCCGCGGCCTCGGGCCTTCGGGGCGAGGATGCGAGCGCGCCACACCGGCGGGCGGGGGCCCTCCCCCACCGACCGGTTACGGTCCTTCGGGGAGAGGGAGGACCGGGGCGCGCTCAACGCCAGCACCACCGCTCCATCCAAGGGACCCCGCCCCTTACGGCGGGAAACCACTCCCCCACTGACCAGGGTGGAGGAGCAGGAGGCGGCTTGGGTGGCCGGGGGAGGGGGTGCGGGCGCGCGCCTCCCCCGAGGGACGGCGGTCTCCGACGGCGGGAAGGCCCCTCGAATGCGCCGACCGGGGTGTGGTTTTTCGGGGAAAACATGGATGTGGCCGGATCGCGAGCCCGCGATCCGGCCACAGCTCAGAGGGTCAGCTTCCGCAGTGTTCGAAGGGGCTCTCGTACGTGCTCGCCCCTGCCTTGCCGCCCCACTTGACGCACTTGTCGGCGGCGGCGGCCCGGACGGGTCCGGCGTAGTACTCGAAGTTGCCGGTGTCGGTGGCCCGGGCCTTGCCCTCGACCTCCAGGAAGGCCGTGGTGGCGGTGGCCGTGCCCAGCGAGGTCTTCTTGATGGTGGCCACGCAGTTGTTCCCGTTGTCCGCGTTGTACAGCAGGTAGACGGTGCCCGCCGTGCCCAGCGCGCTCGAGTCGATCACCTTGTAGCCGGTGCCGCACACCGACTCCGGCGTGTGCGGGTTGGTGCCCCCGCCGCCGCCACCGGTGACGTACTGCATGTACTTGGTCCAGTCCCAGTACTGGCCCGGGTCGGTGTGGTCGGCCTCCGGGACCTCGTTGTGGCCCACGATGTGGGTGCGGTCCTTGGGGATGCCGTACCGGTCGGCGATGTTGCGGGTCAGCGCCGCCGACGCGCGGTACATCGTGTCGGTGAACCACGTCGCGTTGTCGACCCAGCCCTCGTGCTCGATGCCGACCGAACGCCGGTTGTAGGTGCCGGCGTGGAAGGCCCGGTCCTTCTCCCTGACCGTCTGCGTGATGGCGCCGTCGGAGGAGCGGACGACGTAGTGGGCCGAGGTCGGGTTCGGCCGGGGCCCGGTCTGGAACCAGGAGATCGTGCCGGCGTAGCT
>NZ_JBSFTC010000357.1:0-10404 GCF_053590415.1 Nonomuraea sp. NPDC003201 | reverse complement strand
ATCCCGGCCCGGTCCCCGACGAACAGCAGCACGAGGTCGGCCTGGGCGGCGACCTCGGCAGCCTCGGGGATCCCCGACGCGTCGTCGCCCGACACCTCGGCTCCGAGGCAGTGGCGCACGTCGGCGTGGGGGAACTCGGCCGTCAGGCCCTCCAGGATCGAGGCGACCGGCAGGCCCATGCCGCTCTCGGGGAAGCGGTCGAGCACGTGGTTGGGGAAGGAGTAGCAGCCCATGAGGGTACGCGGGTCGTCGGCGCACGGCCCGATGACCGCCAGCCGCCGGGTCACGAGCGGGTCGACGGGCAGAGCCCGGCCGGGGTTGGACAGCAGCACGATGGAACGTTCCGCGACCTCGGCGGCCAGCTCGCGGTTGCGCGCGCTGTCCAGGTCCACGTCCTCGGCGCCGTCCGGGACGAGCGGGCCGCCGTCCAGCAGGCCGAGGTCGACCTTCTGCCGAAGCACGCGGCGTACCGACTCGTCCACGAGCGCCTCGTCGGCGTGGCCCGCCTTCACCTGCTCGACCAGGTTGCGGCCGTACCCGCGGGTGTCGGGGAGCTCCACGTCGATCCCGGCCGACAGCGCGATCGCGCCCGCCGCCGCGACGTCCTCGGCCACCCGGTGCATGGACGCGAGGAACGGCACGGACCAGTAGTCCGACACCACCGTCCCCTCGAACCCCCACTCGTCCCGCAGCAGCCGCCGCAGCAGGTCCGCGCTGGCGGCGGCGGGGACGCCGTCGAGGTCGGTGTAGGAGTTCATCACCGAACGCGCGCCGCCCTCGCGCAGCGCCGTCGCGAACGGCGGGAGGATCACGTCGGCGAGCTCGCGCGGCCCGATGCTGACGGGTGCGTGGTTACGGGCCGCGCGCGAGGCCGCGTAGCCGGCGAAGTGCTTCAAAGTGGCGATGATCCCTGCGTTTTCCAGCCCGCGCACGTAGGCCGCGCCGATCTTGCCCACCAGGTACGGGTCCTCGCCCAGCGTCTCCTCGACCCGCCCCCAGCGATAGTCGCGTACGACGTCCAGCACCGGCGACAGGCCCTGGTGCACGCCCGCGGCCCGCAGGTCGGCGCCGATCGCCGCCGCCATGCGCTCGACCAGACCGGGATCGAACGTCGCCGCCCAGGCCAGCGGCGTCGGGTACGCGGTCGCCCCGAACGTCGCGAACCCGGTCAGGCACTCCTCATGGGCGATCGCGGGCACGCCGAGCCGGTTCGAGGTCACCACGCGCTCCTGCAGCTCCCGCAGCCGGGCCGCTCCCTCGGCCGCGGACAGCGGCGTGGTGCCGTACACGCGGGTGAGATGCCCGACCCCGTCGCGCAGCCGCTCCTCCAGGCCCTCCACCGCGGTGAAGCGGTCCTGCAGGGGCGCGACGTTGCCGGGGTCGTCGGTCTGGATCCACACGGAGCCGAGCTGCGCGACCTTCTCCTCCAGCGTCATCTCGGCCAGCAGGGCCTCGACGCGTTCGGCGGACGGGCGGCCGCGGTCACGCCACGGCTCATTCACGAATGTCATGACTTCCTTAATATGAGTTCTCAGCCCTTGAAGGCGCCGTCCATGATCCCCGCCACCATCCGCCTGCCGACGAACACGAACAGCACCAGCAGCGGCAGGGTGGCCAGGAATGAGCCCGACATGGCCAGGCCCAGGTCGACGTCGAGGCTGTTCTGCAGCGCCTTGATGGCGATCTGCGCGGTGTACATCTCGGGCGACTTCAGCACGATGAACGGCCACAGGAAGTCGTTCCACGAGGTGACGAAGCCGAGCAGCCCGAGCACGAACGCGGCCGGCCGCACCAGCGGGAACGCGATGCGCCAGAAGATCTGCCAGGTGTTCGCCCCGTCGATGCGGGCCGCCTGAAGGATCTCGTCGCTGATCGTCGTGGACAGGTGCTGGCGCATCCAGAAGATCCCGAACGCGCTGGCCAGGCCGGGCACGATGAGGGCCTGCAACGTGTCCACCCAGTCCAGGGAGGAGATGATCATGTACTGCGGGATGACCGCGAGCTGCGTGGGCACGGTCATGGTGAGCACGACGATCAGGAAGAGCACGTTGCGGCCGGGGAAGCGCAGCTTGGCGAAGGCGAACCCGGCCAGGGAGCAGAGCACCGCGTGCCCGACGGCGATCGTCCCGGCCACGATCAGGCTGTTGACGATCGAGCGCACGAACGGCACGGTCGTGAACACCAGCTCGGCCAGGTGGAAGAAGTTGCCGCCCGGCGTGATCTTCGGCGGCAGCTGGGTGGCGGTCGCCGAGTCGGTCGTGGCCACCACGAACATCCAGTACAGCGGGAAGACGCAGGCGAACGCGGCCAGCCCCAGCAGGAGGTAGGTCCACCAGGGGACCCGATTGCTCTTGGAGGTCATCAGCGCTCCGGGCGGATGCGGGTGGACAGGAGGTAGTTGACCGTCGCGGCGACGATGACGAGGACGAACAGGGCCACGCCGATGGCCGCGCCGTAACCGAACTGGAACTGGCCGAAGCCCTGCTCGTACAGGAACAACGTGAGCGTCTGGCACTGCCGGATCGCCCCGCAGGTCTGCGACCGGGAGATCAGCAGCGGCTCGGTGAAGATCTGCAGCCCGCCGATCGTCGAGGTCACGACCGTGAAGACAATGACGGGACGCAGCGACGGGATGGAGATGTGGCGGAACTGCTTCCACCCGCCCGCGCCGTCCACCGCCGCCGCCTCGTAGATCGCGCGCGGGATCGCCTGCAGCGAGGCCAGGTAGAGCAGGGTCGTGTAGCCGAACCAGCGCCAGGTCACCATCACGGCGATCAGCAGGTGGCTGCCCCAGACCGACTGCTTGAAGTCGATGGGCTCCACGCCGACGAACCCGAGCAGCCAGTTGAGCAGGCCGTAGTCGCGGTCGAACATCTGGGCGAAGACGATCGCGGTGGCCGCCACCGAGGTGATGTACGGCACCAGCATCGACATCCGGAAGAACACCGCCAGCCGCAGCCGCGCGTGGTTGAGCAGGTGGGCCAGGAGCAGCGCCAGGACCAGCTGCGGGACGGTGGACAGCACCCAGATGCTGATCGTGTTCTTGAGCGCGTTCCAGAACCGGGCGTCGGCGAGCAGGCGGCTGAAGTTGTCGAAGCCGATGAAGACGTGCTCGCCGATGGGGTTCCAGTCGAACAGCGCCACGTAGAACGTGAACAGCAGCGGAACCAGGCCGAAGACCGCGAAGATCAGGAAGAAGGGGGCGATGTAGAAGTACGGCGCGATGCGCTCGCCGATGCTCTGCCGCACCCGAGTCGTGAGCGCGGGCGGCGTCTCCACCGCCCGCGACGTGCTGAGGCTCGTCGTCACGCTGGTCCTACTTGCCGATGGCCGTCTTGACGTTGGCCAGCGCCGTGTCCCACGCCTTGGCCGGGTCGCCCTTGCCCTGCTCGACGTTCGTGATCGCGTTCTGCAGCTCCTGGCCGATGGCGGAGCTGTCCGGGCCGATGTAGAACGGCTTGAGCCCGAGCAGCGAGTTCGTGTAGATCGCGCCGCTCGGCGCGCCGGAGAAGAACTCGTCCTTCAGCCCGGTGAGCTGGGCGTCCTTGTAGACCGACGGGGTCGTGGGCAGCGCGCCGGAGCCCAAGAAGTGCGTCAGCTGGCCCTGCGGCGACTGGGTCTTGGTGATGTACTCCCAGGCCGCCTTGGCGTTCTTGGCACCCTTGGGGATCGCCAGGTAGCTGCCGCCCCAGTTGCCCGCCCCGCCGGGAATCGTGGCGATGTCCCACTTGCCCTTGGTGTCGGGGGCGTTCCTGCGGATCGCGCCCAGCATCCACGACGGCGCGGAGATCACCGCGAACTGACCCTTGCCCATGCCCGCGGTCCAGCCCTCGGTGAACGAGCCCTGCTTGGCCGTGATCCCGGCCTGCACGGCCTTGAGCGACAGGTCGAAGGCCGTCTTGACCTGCGGGCTGGTGCTGTAGACGACGTTGCCCGAGGGGTCGTAGTACTTCTGCGGCCCCTGGTTGACCGCCTGGTAGAACACGCTGGTGGCCGCGTTGTCCATGAATGCCTTGCCGGTCTTGGCGGTGTACTTCTTGCCGGTCTCGATGAAGGCGTCCCAGGTGGGCCAGAGCTTTCCCACCTCCTCGCGGTCGGTCGGCAGCCCGGCCTCCTTGAACAGGTCGGCCCGGTAGGCGACGGCCATGCCGCCCACGTCCGTCGGGATGCCGATGATCTCACCGCCCTTGGCGGTGCTCGCGCTCATCACCCAGTCGAGGTAGTCGCCCTTGATCTTGTCGGCGCCGAGCTGGCGCAGGTCGTAGAAGTTCTGGGGCTGCTGGACGAACTTGGGCAGGTCGTCGCCCTGGATGAGGACGAGGTCGGGCACCTTGCCGCCGGCCAGTGCCGTGGTGAGCGCCTGCGCCGTCTCGACCGAGCTGCCCACTTCGGTGAGCTTGATCTGCACGCCCGGGTTCTGCTTCAGGTACTTGTCGACGTCGGCTTTCTGGTCGATCCCGGAGAACGACCAGAACTCGAACGACTTGCTGTCGCCGCCCGACGGCTGGGACGGGGTGCCGCCACCGCCGCCACCGCAGGCGGCCGTGGACAGGGCGAGGGCCGCGGCGAGCACGACCGGGGTTACGTTGCGGAACTTCACGTCGGTCTCTTTCGGTGGGGTCCGGCGCTCAGGAGCGGAGCGCTGTGGCGAGGACGTAGTAGGCGGGCGCTGCCGTCACGCCGCGTGGGGAGACAGGTCGATGCATGCCGCGCTCCTTCGAATGGGGGGTCGCCAGCGCGTCGGAAAGTTTCGGTCCAAGGTCCGATCGTTAAGCCCGGACTCTAGGTCTGATTCCCGAAACCCGTCAAGAACCTCCTCGTAAGATCGCCGAAACAATCGGTCCCATATTCCGAAACCCTCCCGTTAGACTGCGGCCATGACCGCCACCGAGGAGCCGTCCGCCACGCCCCAGCCACTGACCATCACGCAGCTCGCCGAGCTGGCCGGCGTGTCCACCGCGACCGTCTCCAAGGTGGTCAACGGCCGCTCCGAGGTCGCCCCCGAGACCCGCGCCCTCGTCGAGGGCCTCATCCGCCGCCACGGCTACCGCCGGCAGCGCCGGCGGGTCAACGCGTCAGCCCTGGTGGAGGTGGTGTTCCACGCTCTGGGCGGCGACTATCCGATCGAGATGATCAAGGGGGTCGACCAGGTCGCCCGCGAGCATCACCTGGCCGTGGTGATCTCCGACATGCAGCAGCGCTCCGGCCCCGGGCACGGCTGGATCGAAGGCGTGCTGAGCCGCCGCCCGGCGGGCGTGATCGCGGTGTTCTCCGGCCTGACCGAGGAGCAGCGCGACCAGCTCGTCACCCGCGACATCCCCATCGTGCTGCTCGACCCGTCGGGCGACCCCGGGCACGGCGTCCCCTCGGTCGGCGCGGGCAACTGGAGCGGCGGCCTGTCGGCCACCCGCCACCTGATCGACCTCGGCCATCGCCGCATCGCCGTCATCACCGGGCCCGACTGGGCCCTGTCCAGCAGGGCCCGGCTCGACGGCTACCGCACCGCGCTCGACCTGGCCGGGGTGCCCGTCGACCCCGAGCTGATCGGCTCGGGCGACTTCATGATCGAGGGCGGCCTGGCCCAGGCCCACCGGCTGCTGCGCCTGCCCGACCGGCCGACCGCGATCTTCGCCTGCAACGACGGGGAGGCCGTCGGCGTCTATCGCGCCGCCTACGAGCTGGGCCTGCGCATCCCCGGTGACCTGAGCGTCGTCGGCTTCGACGACCTGCCCTCGGTGGAGTGGGCGGTCCCGCCGCTGACCACGGTCCGCCAGCCGCTCACCGAGATGGCCGCCACGGCCACCGCCATGCTCATGAAGCTCGCGCAGGGCGAGCCGCTGGCGCAGACCCGGGTCGAGCTGGGCACCGAGCTGATCGTCCGCGCCAGCACCGCGCCGCCGTCACGCTGACCGAAACTTTCTGGATTCTTGCCGTACGTATCGGTGCTACGCGACCGTCTGGAAGGATCGCTTGGAGAATCCGATCATGTAACCGTCGATGACCGTCATCACCGGCCGGTCCACCCGGCCGCCCGCCCCCAGCGTGACGAACAGCGGGATGTAGTGGTCGACGGTCGGATGCGCGTACGGCATGCCGGGCGCGCGGGTCCGGAACGCCGCCAGCTCCCCCACGTCACCCCTGGCCAGGGCGTCGGCCGCCCAGGCGTCGAAGTCGGAGGACCAGGCGGGGACGACACCCCGGTGGAGCATCTCCGAGGTGACGAAGGGGAGCCCGTGCGTCATGAACCCCGAGCCGATCACCAGCACACCCTCCTCCCGCAGCGGGGCCAGCCGCGCCCCGAGCTCCAGCAGCCGGTCGGGGTCGTGGGTCGGCATGCTGAGCTGCAGCACCGGGATGTCGCCCAGCGGGTACATGGCCATCAGCGGCACCCACGCCCCGTGGTCGAGGCCGCGGCTGGGGTGCTGGTGGACCGGCTCACTGTCGGGCATCATCGCGGCCACCCGCCAGGCGAGCGCGCCGGCGTCGGGGGTGTCGTACGTCATGCCGTAGTAGCGCGGGTGGAAGCCGCCGAAGTCGTAGACCAGCGGGGTGCCGGCGGCGGGCGCGGACAGGGCCAGCGGCGCGGCCTCCCAGTGGGCGGAGACGATGAGGACGCTCCTGGGCTTGGGCAGCGACTGCGCCCAGGCGAACAGCTCGCCGATCCAGGGCCCGTCGTCGAAGAGCGGGGGCGCTCCGTGGCTGAGGTAGAGAGCGGGGAGCGGGCCGTCGGCGGGCGTCCAGGGGCGCTGGGCCCGCGCCCGGGGCAGCGCGCCGGGCAGGAACGCGTCGTAGGCCCCGGCGGGGATGTCCGGGTTGAGGATGGATGTCATGAGAGCTCCCGGTTGGGGGTTGCGTCAGGGTCGGGCTCCGGGCGCGCCGTGGCCGGGTGCCGGTCGAGGCAGCTGTCGCCGGGGTCGATGGCGTGGGTGATGCGGCGGCCGATCTCGCGCAACTGCCGGATCTGCGCCTTGGTAAGAGGGTCGAAGACGAAGCCGCGTACCGCCTCGACGTGCCCGGGGGCGGTCTCGACGACCTTCTCCCAGCCCTCCCCGGTGAGGATGGCCAGGGTGTAGCGGCCGTCCTCCGGGTCCGGCGTGCGGCGCACCCAGCCGCGCTTCTCCAGCCGGTTGACGACGTGGGACAGGCGGGACAGCGACCCCTCCGAGATCACCGCCAGGTCGCTCATGCGCATGGTGCGTTCGGGGGTCATCGACAGCCCCGCCAGCACCTGATATTCGAAGTGGCTGATCCCGGCGTCGCGCAGCAGTTGCCCGTCCAGCGCGGCCGGCAGCTTGATCAGCACGGTGACCAGAGCCAGCCAGCTCTCCATCTCCTCGGCGGTCAGCCAGCGCGGCTCCTGAGGGTGCTCCATGTTCTCCACTCTAACTTGATGAATCAAGTGATCACGCGTCGCCTCACGCTTGACGCTTCAAGTGCGACGTGCGTATCTTCCGGTTGAAGCTTTAAGTCATCTCGCCATCGATCGGACTCCCGATGAACGTCGTTTTGTGGATCATCGCCGGCCTCCTCGCCCTGGCCTTCCTCGGGGCCGGGCTGATGAAGCTGTCCCAGCCGAAGGAGAAGCTGGCCACCTCCGGCCTGGCCTGGACGGAGGACTTCTCCGCCGGCGCCGTCAAGGGCATCGGCGCCCTGGAGGTGCTGGCCGGCATCGGGCTCATCCTGCCCGCGGCGCTGGGCATCGTCCCGGTGCTGACGCCGCTGGCCGCCGCCGGCCTGGTCATCGTCATGATCGGGGCCGCGGTCGTACACGTCCGCCGCAAGGAATACCAGGGGATCGCCATCAACGCGGTGCTCCTCCTGCTGGCCGCCGTCGTGGCCTGGGGCCGCTTCGGCCCGTACTCCTTCTGACCTGACGCCCGCGCGTCAGGCGGGCGGGGCGGTGGAGCGGCGAGTCACCAGGGTGGGTGTGACGGAGAAGCGCACCGCCGTCGTGCGGCCCTCGATCCGCTCCAGCAGCAGCCGCCCCGCCGTCTTGCCCATGATGATCCCGTCCTGGTCCACGCTGGTCAGCGAGATGTGGGAAAGGGCCGCCGCGCGCGCGTTGTCGTAGCCGACCACGGAGACGTCGCCGGGTACGGCCAGCCCGGCCTCGTGGATGGCCGCGAGCGCGCCGAAGGCCGCCTGGTCGGCGCCGGCGAAGATCGCGGTGGGCCGGGGCGTGCGGGCCAGCAGCTCGCACGTC
The DNA here is from genome assembly GCF_053590415.1 of Nonomuraea sp. NPDC003201. Lineage (NCBI taxonomy): Bacteria > Bacillati > Actinomycetota > Actinomycetes > Streptosporangiales > Streptosporangiaceae > Nonomuraea > Nonomuraea sp. NPDC003201. Next base: position 2,201 of record NZ_JBSFTC010000357.1, on the reverse strand, counting down.
CCCTGGTGGCCGCCCTCCTCGGTGTAGGCGGTGGCGGCGAGAGCGATGTGCTCGGCCAGGCCGTGCTCGGCCATCACCCGCTCGTACGTCCTGGCCCTGATGGTGTGCAGCAGCGTCACGGAGCGGACGGCTCCGACGTCCTTCTGCGTGATGTGCGCGATGCGGCGGTGGCCGAGCGCGATGAGATGCTCGACGGCCAGCTCGGCCCCCGCCTCGTCGTCGTCGAGCACGGAGTCGTAGACCGCCGAACGGTCGTGGCGGCCGAGCACGACGGTGGGCGTGTTCCTGGCCATCTCTTCGAGGCGGGCCCTGGCGATGACGGCGGCGACGACGAGGATCCCGTCCACCTGCCGGTCCACCAGGGCGTCGATGGCGCGGACCTCGGCCTCGGCGTCCCTGCCGCTGCCCTGGACGATGATGGCCTGGTAGCCGGCGCCCGCGATCTGCTCGTCGAAGCCGTCGAGGATGTCGGCGAAGAACGGGTTCCTGATGTGCGGCAGCACCACGCCGAACGTGAACGTGCGCCCCCGCATCGCCCGGGCCGCGGCCTGCGGCCGGTAGCCGAGCTCGTCGATGGCGGCCTGCACTTTGACGCGCATCGCCTCGCTGACCCCGTACGCATTGCGCAGCACCTTCGACACGGCGGTGGTGGAGACCCGGGCGTGGCTCGCCACATCGGTGATCGTCACCCGTCGCCGCCCGTCGCGCGTGACCATGTGACGCACCCCGTTCGACTCGACGCGACCCGATTGTACGAGCTCCAGGCCGGTGCCGCGATGAATAACGTTACCCATTCAAGAGATCGGATATCCAAGAGTCCACCCACTCCACGTGGATCACGATTGGGGACCGTTCCTCAAATCGAGCCTTGACCGCCAGGCCCTGTAACGCTTACGTTAACTCGCATCGGGGGGCGTTAAAACGATTCAACGGACCCGGAGGGGCGTTGTGAAGACCTCTCACCGCGCGCTGGGAGCGGCTCTGGCCGTTCTCACGATGACGGCCCTGACCTCCTGCGGCTCAAGCTCGGGCGCCGAGCCGGCAGCCGACGGCACGGTCACCCTGAAATACCTCGTGGACAACGGCCAGGGCTCGGTCGACACGGCCAAGGCCATGACGGAAGCCTTCATGAAGGCCAATCCCAAGATCAAGATCGAGATGGAGACGCGACCGCCCGGCAGCGAGGGCGACAACATCGTCAAGACCAGGCTCTCTACGGGCGACATGACAGATGTGTTCGCGTACAACTCCGGGTCGCTGCTGCAAGCGCTCAACCCGTCCCAGACCCTGGTCGACCTGGCCGGCGACCCGGCGATCCAGAACGTCCAGAAGGACTTCCTGCCGGTGGTGAGCCAGGGCGACCACGTGTTCGGCGTGCCCTCCGGCACCGCCCTGGGCGGCGGCATCCTCTACAACCGCAAGGTCTACGAGAAGCTCGGCCTGCAGGTCCCGAAGACCTGGGACGAGTTCATGGCCAACAACGAGAAGATCAAGGCGGCCGGGATCGCGCCGGTGATCTCGACGTTCAAGGACACCTGGACCTCGCAGTTGTTCGTGCTCGGCGACTTCTACAACGTGCAGGCCGCGGTCCCGAACTTCGCCGCCGACTACACCGCGGGCAAGGCCAAGTTCGCCACCACGCCGGCGGCGCTGGCCGGGTTCCAGCACCTGGCCGACGTCAAGGCCAAGGGCTACCTCAACGAGGGCTTCGGCTCGGCGACCGCCGACCAGGGCATGAAGATGCTGGTCGAGGGCAAGGGCGCGCACTACCCGATGCTCAGCGCCCAGGTGCCGCCGCTGGTGGACACGATGCCGCAGGCGGCCACCGACGTCGGCTTCTTCGGCATCCCCGGCGCCGACCCGGCCAAGAACGGCGCCACCCTCTGGGAGCCGGGCGGCGTCTACATCCCCAAGACCACCAAGAACCTGGACGCGGCCAAGAAGTTCCTGGCCTTCGTCGCCTCGCCGGCCGCGACCGAAGCGGTCAGCAAGGTCGTGCAGCCCTCGGGGCCGTACCGGATCACGGGCGCCAAGCTGCCGGACGACGCCGTGCAGGTGGCCAAGGACCTGCAGGTGTACATCGACAAGAGCGCCACCGCGCCCGCGCTGGAGTTCCTGTCCCCGGTGAAGGGTCCGTCGCTTGAGCAGATCACCGTCGCGGTCGGCTCCGGGCTGACGCCGGCCGCCGAGGGGGCGGCCCA
>NZ_JBSFTC010000356.1:0-10479 GCF_053590415.1 Nonomuraea sp. NPDC003201 | reverse complement strand
CCCCTGCCCGTCGGCCCCCGCCAGCCGCTCGCGCAGCCCCTCGACCGGGAGCCGCAGCAGCTCGGCCACGGTCGTGACGCCGGCCAGCTCCACCACCTGCTCGCCGTCGTCGACGCCGACCGCGGGAGCGTCGGTCAAAGGGCTGACGAACCGTACGATGTGCATGCCTGCTCCTCATTCTCATCAGACGAGTCTGATGAGAGTCTTCCCTACCCGGCCGGGCCGGCCTCTGGTGGGTCAGATCACCTCGAAATCGGCCATCATCGCCATGTCCTCGTGCTCCAGGTTGTGGCAGTGGAGCATGTACCGGCCGCGGTGGCCGTCGAAGCGGGCGAGCACGTCCACCACCTCGTACGGGCGCACGTCCACGGTGTCCTTCCACCCCGCGTCCGAGGCGGCGGGGGCCCGGCCGTTCCTGGCCAGCACCAGGAAGTGGGCCAGGTGGACGTGCACGGGGTGGTGGAAGTCGCTGGACAGGCGCCAGACCTCGGCGGTGCCCAGCCGGGGGCGGGCCAGCGGGACGCCGGGCCGGTAGGGGTGGCCGTTGATCGTCCAGACTCCCTCCGCCGATCTGCGGAAGTCGAACCTGCGGGTGGTCACGGGCGCCACGCGACCGGGCGGGCGGGACAGCACGGCCGGCACGGCGGTGTCGTCGGCGGCCCGGCGGGCGACGACGAACCGCATGACGTTCCGGGCGGGGCCGTCGGCGAGGGTGTTGACGAGGGTGACCGCGGTGCCGACGGGGTAGGCGGAGAAGTCGACCACCACGTCGTACCGCTCGCCCGGCGAGATCGGGAGCTCGTCGTGCGCGACGGGCGCGGCCAGCAGGCCGGAGTCGCTCCCGATCTGCGTGAACCGGCCGCCCGGCGCGAGCCGGAGCCGGTAGCGGCGGGCGTTCGAGGCGTTCAGCAGCCGCAGCCGGTAGCGGGTGGCCGTCACCTCGGCCACCGGCCAGGGCGCCCCGTTGACGAGGATCACGTCCCCCTCGACGCCTTCCATGTAGTCGCCGTCGACCGCGGCCATGTGGCCGCCCATGTGACCGGTGTGACCGCTCTCGGGCGGGCTCGGGTACCGGAAGGAACCGTCCTCGTCGAACGCCCGGTCGCAGATCATCAACGGCAGCTCCCGCTCCCCCCTCGGCAGCGGCAGCGCGTCCTCCTCCTCGTCGCGCACCAGCGCCATCCCGGCCAGCCCCCGCCACACCTGCGGCCCGGTGAAGTCCATCCGGTGGTCGTGGTACCAGAGCGTGGCGGCCCGCTGTTCCAGCGGGTAGTCGTAGTCCTTCGTCCCGCCTCCGGGCGCCACGAGGTCGGTGGGGTAGCCGTCGGAGCCGGGCGGGGTGACGCCGCCGTGCAGGTGGGTGGAGGTGGGCACGCTCAGCTCGTTGCGCACGGCGACCGTGACGCGGCTGGCGCGCCGCAGGTCGAACGTGGGGCCTGGGAAGGTCCCACCGTAGCCCAGGACCTCGGTGGTGGTGCCGGGGATGATCTCGATCCTGGCGGCCCGCTGCGTCACCTCGTAGCGGCCGGGGCGTACCGGGCGGGCGACCTCGGGGATGGGGAGCGGCACGGTGAACGGCCTGGGCAGGGTCAGCCGGCTGCGCAGCAGCTCTCCGGAGATCTCGGCGCACCCGGCGGCGGCCAGCGCGGCCCCGCCCAGCACCCCGAGGAACCCCCGCCTGGTCAGGGCGCTCATGCGGCGCTCGGGCGGTCCGCGCCGGCGCCGCGGCGGTAGGCCCGCCAGGTCCAGACGGTGAAGACGGCGGACAGTCCGAAGATCGCCATGCCGATCGGGAAGTGCAGCCCCAGCACCCGCCACTGCCCCAGCGCCACCTGCGCCGTCTCCAGCGCCACGAGGCCCAGACTGGCCAGCGCGGGCCATCCCTGCCCCCGTCCCGGCCGCCACAGCAGGACGGCGGCCACCAGTTGCAGGTAGAGCAGGCCGTGCGTGAACCCGGCGTTGTTCTGGTGCCAGGCCAGCAGGTCGACGTCGCCGGTGACGAAGAGCCCGGCCAGCGCGGCCTGCCCGAGCACTCCGGCCAGGTGCCCGGTGGCGAGCACCCGCAGCGACCAGACGATCCAGCCGGGCGGAGGGGAGGGTGATGCGGTCATGCACGGAATGCTCCAGGCAGACCCCCTGGAGCCGCGTCCCACGCAGGAGGGCTTCCGGGCATACGCCCCGTGGAGTACGCCGCCCGTCCGGGGCCGCGTACGTACGACCGTGGGATGACACCGGGCCTGCACCAGGGCCGCGAACATACAACCGTGGGGCGACGACCGGCCCCGGCCCGGTCGCCTACCTTGTGAGCATGGACAGCCGGAGAACGGACGCCCTCGTCGCGGCGGCCGCCCTGGCGGCGATCACGGCAGGGACGTACGCGAACCTCTCGTGGACCGGCCCGCTGGAGCGCCCCCTCGACCCGATGGGCCTGACGCTGATCGTGGTCGCGTCACTGACGCTGGCCTTCCGGCGCGCGGCGCCGCTGGCGGCGGGCGTGGTCGCGGCGGCCGCCGGGGTGGTCTACTACGCGCTGCACTATCCGGGCGTGTTCGCCTCCGCGCCCGCGCTGGCCTCGATCTACACGCTGGCCTCGCTCGGCCGCCGCAAGGCGGCGATCTGGCTGTCGCTGGCGCTGGCCGCGGGGATGTACGGGCTCATGGCGATCGGCGCGGACGATCCGCCCCCGGGCAGCTGGATGGGGCTGCTGAGCGGGTGGCTGGTGGCCATGGTGGTGATCGGCCGGCTGACCGGGCAGGGCCGCGCATACCTGCGGGCGGTGGAGCAGCGCGCCGAGGAGGCCGAGCGCACCCGCGAGGAGGCGGCGCTGCGCCGGGCCGGCGAGGAGCGGCTGTGGATCGCGCAGGAGCTGCACGACTCGCTCACCCACAGCATCTCCGTGGTCAACGTGCAGGTGGCGGTGGCCATGCAGTTGCTGGAGCGAGACCCGGCGCGGGTCAGGGAGTCGCTGGTCGCGATCAAGGAGTCGGGGCACGAGGCGATGCGCGAGCTGCGGGCCACGCTGGGCGTGCTGCGCCAGAGCGAGCCGGAGGAGGCGGGGCTGTCCAAGTTGCCGCGCCTGGTCTCCAGGGCCGAGGGTGCGGGGCTGCGGGTGGCGCACACCGTGGCCGGGACGCCGTACGCGCTGCCGCCCGAGGTGGACCGGGCGGCGTACCGCATCGCGCAGGAGGCGCTGACCAACGTGCTGCGCCACGCGGGCGCCGCGACGGTCACGGTCGCGGTCGAATACGATCCGTCGAGGATCGTGCTGCGGGTGGAGAACGACGGCGAGGCGGGCACCGCCGGGCCGGGGATGGGGTTGATCGGAATGCGCGAGCGCGCGGTCGCCATCGGCGGCTCGCTCACCGCGGGCCCCCACGAGAACGGCGGCTTCGCGGTCCGCGCCGAGCTGCCCGTCCGGATCCCGGCATGACGGCGTCCGACGGGGCCGACGGTGCGGGTCCCGCGGTGATCAGGGTTCTGCTGGCGGACGACCAGCCGCTGATCCGCGCGGGGTTCCGGGCGCTGCTGGAGCTCACCGACGACATCACCGTGGTCGGCGAGGCGGCCAACGGCGTGGAGGCCGTGGAGCTGGCCAGACGCCTGCTCCCGGACGTGGCCCTGCTCGACGTGCGCATGCCGCTGCTCGACGGCATCCAGACCACCCGCAGGATAGGCGCCGCCCCCGACCTCGACGGCGTCCGCGTGGTGATCCTCACGAACTACGCGCTCGACGAGTACGTCTTCGCCGCGCTCCGGGCCGGGGCCAGCGGCTTCCTGCTCAAGGACATCGAGCCCGGCGACCTGCTCCAGTCGGTGCGGGTGGCCGCCCGCGGCGACGCGCTCCTGTCGCCCTCGGTGACCCGCCGCCTCATCGAGGAGTACGTCAGCACCCCTCCCCGCCCCATTCCCGCGCCCGGCCTCGAACGCCTGACCGACCGCGAACGCGAGATCGTGGCCCTGGTGGCCCGGGGCATGTCCAACGAGGAGATCGCCGAGCACCTGGTGATCAGCGGCGCCACCGCCAAGACCCACGTGAGCAGGTCGATGACCAAGCTCGGCGTGCGCGACAGGGCACAGTTGGTCGTCGTCGCGTACGAGTCCGGCCTGGTGGTCCCGGGAACGAGCGCCTAGATCGTCAGCAGGAACTCGTAGGCGTTCAAGAGCCAGACCAGCAGCCACAGGGCCACGGCGGGCAGCCGGGCCATCCCCCGTCCGATTCCGTCATTCAGCACGCAGCTTCACAACGCCCTTCTCTCGACGGCGATGACAATTCCGGTGTGCCTCCCAGACCATGCCCGGCCCGGATGGTGACGTAACCGGGTGATCCAGGACGACTAGCTGTTGACCGGCTTGCCCAGGGCGCTGCCCGCCAGCCAGTCGTCCCACGACTTCGCCCACGGCGTCGGGCCGTTGCCGAAGCGCAGTTTCCGCGACGTCCCCTTGACCTCGATGATGTCTCCCCGCTGCGTGAACTCGTAGAACCAGCGGGCGTTGGCCGGGCTGGCGTTCACGCAGCCGTGGCTGACGTTGCTGTTGCCCTGCGCGCCCGTCGACCAGGGGGCGGCGTGGAAGAACGTGCCGCTGTAGGTCATCCGGACGTTCCACTTGGTGGTGATGCGATATTCGCCCGGCTTGCCGATGGTGGCCGAGTCCATGACGGTCGACGCGGCCTTCTCCTGGGCGATCATGACGCCGGACCAGCTGTCGTCCCCGGGCTTGCCCAGGCTGACCGGGATGGTCTTGACGACCTCGCCGTTCTCCCGCACGACTGCCTGGTGGGTGGCGTTGCTGACCTCGGTGATGTGCTCGTCGCCGACGGTGAACGTCAGGCTGCGGTCCTTCGTGCCCCACAGGTCCCGGCCCGCCCGCAGCCCGGCCAGGTGCGCGACCACCGTGACCTTCTCGCCGACCGGCCAGTACTCGCGCGGCCTGAACTGGACCTCGCGGTCGCTCACCCAGCTCCACGCGCCCTCGACCGGCTTGGACATCCGCACCACCAGCGACCTCTCGACCGCGACCCGGTCCTTCTCGGCGGTCACGGGCTGCGAGAGCAGGAGCTGGACGGGCATGCCGACCCCGACCTTCTCGCCGTCCAGCGGGGACATGCCGCTCTCCAGCGCCCGCTTCGGCTTGAGCGTGGTGAACGTGGCCTGCGCGGTGACGGGCTTGCCGTCCGTTCCAGTCGCCTGCGCGCTCACCGTGTACGCGGTCGAGGGTCGCAACGGCCACCTGGGGTGCCACATCCCGTCCGCGCCGAGGGTCCCACGGACCTCACGCCCCTTGGCGTCGGCGACGGTCAGCTTGGTGACCTTGCCGTCGGTGGCCTTGACGCTGACCCCGGCGTCCGGAGCCACCTTCTCCGTGCCGTTCGCGGGGGTGATCGACAGCTTGGCCACCGGTCCTTGCTCCTGCGACGTGCCGGGCTCGCCGGGGCCGCCGCCCGAGCCTCCGCCCGAGGTGCAGCCGGCGGCCAGGAGCAGGGCCGTGGCGAAGGTGCCGACGAGTACGGTCCGGGCGTTCCGCATCGCTAATGCCTCCCACAACCTGACAAATAGGGACATTTTACACTAGACGGTATTTCTATAGCCCGGTCCAGTTCTGCCCCGAACGGCTGCGGGCATGCGGCACCCCGGCCACCCGGCTCAGGGCTTCGTCGCGAAGGGAGAGCCGCCGCGTGTGAGATTGCCGCGCCATCCGCCCAGGACAATCATGGGGCGGATGGACTACTACCTGATCTCCGGCCCCGACGGGATCCTCGTGGAGGAGTTCGCCCTCCACCAGGACTACACCGCCGCCGGCATCGACAGCGCCGTGTGGAGCCCGGAGGCCGGCAGGTGGTCCGCCTCCCCCGACCTGAGCCGCGAGCTGCGCTCCGACGCCCGGCTCCGCGCGCTGGTGACCCCGATGGGCCGGCGCGCGGCGGCGCAGGCGTACGCGCGGCTCGGCGGGGGTGAGCTGCCCGGGGAGGAGCGGCTGCGCGGGCTCTTCCGGCAGCGCCAGCCCCTGCCCACCACCGCCCCGCTCGATCTGGGCTCGTCGCCGGACGCGCACCGCTACCGCATCCTGTTCGCGGGCGACTTCGACGCGGACGGGCTGGCGAACGCCCGCGCGGCCCTACGCCTGGAGCCCGCCGACGACCCGCGCGTGGCGGGCCGGGCGTCGGGCGACGGCTTCGCGTGGGAGCTGCGCAGGATCGGCGCGGGCATCGCGTGGTGCGTGGACGTGACCGTACGCCTCGGGAGCGGCCCGGCGGGCCTGCTCGGGGCGCTGCTGGACCACCACCGGCAGGCGATCCGCGAGCAGGGCCTGATTCCGGTCACCGTAGAACGTTTCGCCTGACTGTCACATTTTCCAGCCCTATTCCGTCTTGTCTATGACGTACCCATCCAGTCATAGGCGGGGTGACTATGAAGGCCAGCTCACTGGCCCAGGCGCTTGACGATCGCATCGGCGGGGCCGGGTTCCTGAAGAAGGCGATGCGGAAGGTCTTTCCCGATCACTGGACGTTCCTGCTGGGCGAGATCGCGCTGTACGCGTTCGTGATCGTCCTGCTCACGGGCGTCTTCCTCACGTTCTTCTTCAAGCCGACCATGGAGGAAGTCGTCTACGACGGCGCCTACGTGCCGCTGCGCGGGGTCCAGATGAGCCAGGCGTACGCCTCCACGCTGGACATCAGCTTCGAGGTGCGCGGCGGCCTGCTGATGCGGCAGATGCACCACTGGGCCACGCTCGTCTTCCTCGGCGCCATCGTCATCCACCTGCTGCGCAACTTCTTCACCGGCGCCTTCCGCAAGCCGCGCGACCTGAACTGGCTGATCGGCGTGGCCCTGTTCGGGCTGGTGATGCTCAACGGGCTGTTCGGATATTCGCTCCCCGACGACCTGCTGTCCGGCGCGGGGCTGCGCATCCTGCACGGGGTCACGATCTCGGTGCCGCTGGTGGGCACGTACCTGGCGATGTTCCTGTTCGGCGGCGAGTTCCCCGGCGCGGACATCATCCCCCGGCTGTTCAGCCTGCACGTGCTGCTGATCCCCGGGCTGCTGCTCGTGCTCCTGCCGCTGCACGCGGTGGTGCTCACGTGGCGGCAGACGCACACCCAGTTCAGGGCCAAGGGGCTGAACGACGGGGTGGTGCGGGGCGCGCCGTTCTTCCCGGCGTTCCTGGCCAAGACGACGGTGTTCTTCCTGTGGGTGCTCGCGGTGGTGGCGGCGCTGGCCACGGTGTTCCAGATCAACCCCATCTGGCTGTACGGCCCGTACGCGCCCAGCACGGTCAGCGCCGGCTCGCAGCCCGACTGGTACATGGGCTTCCTCGAAGGCGCGCTGCGGGTCATGCCGCCGTGGGAGTTCACGGTCTTCGGGCACACGGTGACCATGAGCGTGCTGATCCCGGCCCTGGGGGCGCCCGGCCTGCTGTTCACCGCGCTGGCGGTGTACCCGTTCGTGGAGCGGTGGATCACCCGGGACCACGCGATCCACCACCTGCTGGACCGGCCGCGCGAGGCGCCGGCCCGGGTGGGCCTCGGGGTCGCGGGGATCGTCTACTACGGCGTCCTCTGGCTGGCCGGCGGCAACGACGTGCTCTCCTCGACCTTCCACATCTCGCTGTACGCGACCACGTGGATCTTCCGGGTCCTGGTGGTCGCGGGGCCGGTGCTGGGGTTCGTGATCGCCCGCCGGATCTGCCTCGGGCTGCTGGCGCGCGACCGGCACACGGTGGCGCAGGGGGTGGAGACCGGCGTGATCGTGCGCGGCGCGGACGGCGCGTTCACCGAGATCGAACGGCCGGTGACGGACGAGGAGTCCGCGGTGCTCGTGCCGCCCGCGCGGCCCGCCCTCCCGGTGGCGGCCGACGGCGACGTGCCTCCCCCGGCCCGCCGCCGCGTCCACGACGCCGTCCAGCGCTCCTGGTCCCGCTGACGGGCCCGCTCGCTACCGACTCCCCAAAGGAGAACCCCCCGCTCAGGGGACGGCGACGGCGGGGACCGTGACCGGGCCGAGGAGCGGGTTGAGCACGTCCGTCTGGGACCGCCCCGGCGGGACGAGCACGTCGAGGGCCTTGGGCACCGTGCCGGGGTCCACCGGGCACAGCGGCCCCGCGCCACCCTCGGCGCAGACCCCCGATGGGTAGAGACAAGACCAGCCCCACCCCCCTGTCAAGCCCATAGGGTCGGTCGCTGCCGGGTTTCGTCATCTGTCATCTGGAAAGCGGTCTCCGGCGAACCAGGTGCGGGCGGCGGTTGTCGTACTCAGTGGAACGATCCCCGCCGGGGTCGTCACTATGGGGAGACGCGCCGGGGGCGGTGCGCGAGGGGGATCGATGGACATCGGTGCGAGGTCACGCCCGCCCTTCCTGGGCGGGGCCAGGCGGGGGACGGCCAGGACGGTCGCCACGGCAGTGCTGGTGGCGATGACCTGCGGCGCGAGCACACTGGCGGCGCCGTCCCGGGCCGCCCACGCGGCTCCACCACCGGCCGCGGCGACGAGCGCGATGTCGAGCGCGGCGTCGAGCGCGGCGTCGAGCGCGGCGTCGAGCGCGGCGTCGAGCGGGGCGTCGAGCGGGGCGGCATCCGGGGCTTGGGGCGCGGCGGCGTCCGGAGCGCAACGCGTGGCAGCGATGGCCGCCCCCGACGACAGGGCCGAGGTCCGGCCGAGGCCCCGGCCCCGCGTGGACTGCCGCCACGTCAAGTGCGTGGCGCTCACGTTCGACGACGGCCCCGGCCCCTACACCGACACGCTGCTGGCCTACCTGGCCGCCTACCACGCCCAGGCCACGTTCTTCGTCGTGGGCAGCAACGTCGTGACGTACCCCAGAGTCCTGCGCCGCACCGTCGCGGCCGGGCACGAGATCGGCAACCACACCTGGTCGCACCCCGACCTGACGAGACTGTCGCCCGCCCGGGTGCGCTCCCAGCTGGGCCGCACCGACCAGGCGATCAGGGCGATCACCGGCATCGTGCCCGGCCTCGTCCGCCCGCCGTACGGGGCGATCAACGCCACCGTGCGCCGCCAGACCGGCCGCCCGATGGTGCTGTGGAGCGTGGACACCCTGGACTGGCGCTACCGCAGCAGCGCCACGGTGGCCCGCCGGGCGCTCAGGTCGGTGCGGCCCGGCAGCGTCATCCTGTTCCACGACATCCACCCGACGACCGTGCGGGCCATCCCGCGCGTGCTGCGGAAGCTGGCCCGGCGCGGCTACCGGTTCGTCACCGTCAGCCAGCTGTTCGGCGGCCACCCGCCGCGCCTCGTCTTCAACGCCGCCCCGCCTGACCTGCACTGATCGATTCTTCCGGCCAAGCGTGAACTCTTCTCGCATCCTCCGCGTATCTCCGGGTGTGAGCGGTGATCGCGCTTAGGCGCTGACCAGAAAGGATGCGTCACCGGCAGCAGGGACACCGCGTGGGCCGGCCGGGCTGCCGGCCCGCGCGGGCTGCGGGGGTCCGGCTGGTCAGCGGACCGGGGCGAGGTTCCAGGTGCGGGCGGTCTGGTCGCGGCTGCCGCTGACGGCGACCGGCCGGCCGTCGAGCAGGCCCACCGCCACCGACCAGACGCAGTCGGAGTGCCCGGTGAACGGGCTGCCGAGCGGTCTCCTGGTGTTCAGGTCCCACACGCGTACCGTTCTGTCCTCGCTGCCCGTGACCGCCACGGGCGTGCCGTCGAGGTTGCCCATCGCCACCGACCAGACGACGCCGGTGTGGCCGGTGAGCGGGGTGCCGAGCTGCTTCCAGGCGATCAGGTCCCAGACCCGGGCGGTCATGTCCTCGCCGCCGGTGACCACCACGGGCGTGCCGTTGAGGAAGCCCAGCGCCACCGACCGCACCCAGCCGGAGTGGCCGGTCAGCGACCGGCCGAGCTGCTTCCTGGAGGCCAGGTCCCAGACGCGCACGGTCCCGTCGTCGCCGGTGGTGACGGCCACGGTCGTGCCGGCGGCCTGGCCGACGGTGACCGCCCACACCCCGCTCTCGTGGCCGGTCAGCGGATCGCCGTACTCCTTGGCCGTACGCAGGTCCCAGACGCGGGCGGTGCCGTCGGTGGAGGCGGTGACGGCGACGTGCCGGCCGCCGATCCGGCCGGTCGCCACGCACTTGACGTCGCCCTTGTGCCCGGCCAGGACGCGGGACGCGCCGGCGGGGAGATCCCAGACGCGGGCGGTGTCGTCGTCGCTCGCGGTGACGGCGATCGGCGCGCCGTCGAGCTGGTCGAGGACGACCGATCTGACCCATTCGGTGTGGCCGGCGAGCGGGCGGCCGATCTGCTGGGAGGTGCGGAGGTTCCACAGGCGGGCGGTCTCGTCGTCCGAGCCGGTCAGGGTGACGGGGACACCGTCGAGGGTGCCCAGGGACACCGCCCGTACGTCGTTGGTGTGGCCGGTCAGGGGCTTGCCGAGCTCCGCGCCGAACCGGAGGGTGGGCGCGGCCGGGCGTACCGGATCCCGCTCGCGCGGCCACATCGCCACGGCCACGGCCGTCCCGAGGACCGC
>NZ_JBSFTC010000355.1:0-10554 GCF_053590415.1 Nonomuraea sp. NPDC003201 | reverse complement strand
CCCGCGCCCGCCGGCCCGGCCACGACGGCGCCGCCGGCCTCCACCGCCGATCGGATCGCCGCGAGCTGGGATTCCCGACCGGCGAAGGGCCACAGATGACGCACAGAGGGATGGTACGGGCGAACGTTTGAGTAGGCCATGCTCTATGCGGGACCTCGCAGGGCGGGAGACGGTCTGCACATGACCGCGATGCCATCCCGCGCCCACCTCACCCCACTTGTACGGAAATATCTGGACGATGAGGGCGCCGAGGTGGAGTCCATCCGCGTGGAGCCGATCGACCACATGTCCGGCACCCCGTCCACCGGCGGCCTGCGCCGGGTCAGCGGCACGACCGCGTCCGGCCGCACCTGGTCCTTCTTCGTCAAATCCCTCCATTCCGCCCGGCACTGGGCGAACATCGAGGTGATCCCCGAGCCCGCCCGCACGGAGTTCGTCGCCGGGTTCCCGTGGCGGACCGAGGCCGACGTGTACACCTCCGGCCTGCCCCTCCCGCCCGGGCTGCGGCTGCCCCGCCTGTTCCTGGTCGACGACCTCGGCGACGAGCGCCTCGACCTGTGGCTGGAGGATGTGCGCACCGCCCCCGGGGAGTGGGACCTGACCAGGTACGCCGCCGCGGCCCGCGCGCTGGGCCGGCTCGCCGGGCAGCGTCCCGCCGACGACTCCCGCCCCCGTACGGCGCTGCGGACCTACGTCGGCCAGTTGCTCACCCAGCACGCGCTGCCCATCCTGCGCGACCCCGCCCCCTGGCGGCATCCGCTCGTCGCCGCGCACGCCGACCCGCTCCTGCAGATGGACCTGGACACCCTGGCCCGCCGCATCCCCGCGCTGCTCGCGGCCGCGGACCGCCTGCCGCACACCATGGCGCACGGCGACGCCGGGCCGCAGAACCTCCTCGTGCCCGCCGACGACCCCGGCCGGTTCGTGGCCATCGACTGGGGCTGGCAGGACCCGGTGCCGATCGGCTTCGACCTCGGCCAGCTGCTCGTGGGCCTGGCGCACGACGGCCTGACCGAGCCCGGCGAGCTGCCCGTGATCCATCGCGCGATCCTGGCCGCGTACCAGCGAGGGCTGGCCGACGAAGGCGTGCCCGCCGGCGACGCCGCGGCCGGGTACGTCACCACGCTGGTCCTGCGCAGCGCCTTCACCGCGATCCCCGCCGAGCGCCTCGGCGAGCCGGTCACCGACGACCTGCGCGAGCTGTTCCGCAAGCGCGTCGGCCTGGCCCGCTTCATCGCCGACCTCGGCCTCGCGCTCTGATACATCAAGAAATTAAATAAGTCTCTGATATATTTTGCCGTCGACGGCACCTGAGCAGGAGACGACGATGAGCGACGAGACCCGGAGCCCGCTGGCGCCGGAGCCGATCCACGTGCCCGACGACGTGCTCGCCGACCTGCGGCGGCGCCTGGAGCTGACCCGCTGGCCGGACGACGCGGGCAACGACGACTGGAGCTACGGCGTCAACCGCGCCTACCTGCGGGAGCTCGTCGACTACTGGCACACCGGCTACGACTGGCGCAAGGCCGAGGCCGCGATCAACGCCTACGAGCACTACCGCGTCGAGGTCGACGGCGTCCCCGTGCACTTCATGCGCAAGCCCGGCGTCGGCCCGAGCCCGACGCCGCTGATCCTCACCCACGGCTGGCCGTGGACGTTCTGGCACTGGTCCAAGGTCATCGACCCGCTGGCCGACCCCGGCGCGCACGGCGGCGACCCGGCCGAGGCCTTCGACGTCATCGTCCCCTCGTTCCCCGGCTTCGGCTTCTCCACGCCGCTGCCGGACCACCCGGACATGAACTTCTGGAAGGTCGCCGACCTCTGGCACATCCTCATGACCCGGGTCCTCGGCCACGAGAGGTACGCCGCCGCCGGCTGCGACGTCGGAGCCATGGTCACGGGGCAGCTCGGGCACAAGTACGCCGCCGAGCTGCACGGCATCCACATCGGCTCCGGGCAGAAGCTCACGCTGTTCAACGGCGACCGGGCCTGGGACCTCAGCGGCGGGCAGCCCATCCCCGAGGGCCTGCCCGCCGACGTCCACGCCCGGATCGTCGCCCTGGACAGGCGCTTCGCCGTCCACCTCGCCGCCCACGTCCTGGCCCCGAGCACGCTCTCCTACGGCCTGACCGACTCGCCCGCCGGAATGCTCGCCTGGATCCTGGAGCGCTGGGCCAGTTGGAGCGACAATGGCGGCGACCTGGAGTCGGTCTTCACCAAGGACGACCTGCTCACCCACGCGATGATCTTCTGGGTGAGCAATTCGATCGGCACCTCGATCCGCACGTACGCCAACAACAACCGCTACCCGTGGACCCCCTCCCACGACCGGCAGCCGCCCGTCGAGGCCCCCACGGGCATCACCTTCGTCGGCTACGAGAACCCGCCCGGCGTCACCACCGACCAGCGCGTACGACACTTCGCCGGGAGCGACCGCGGCGCCTGGTACAACCACGTCAACCTGACCGTCCACGACCACGGCGGCCACTTCATCCCGTGGGAGATCCCCGGGGAGTGGGTCGACGACCTGCGGCGCACGTTCCGCGGCCGCCGGTAGCTCACCGGCTCCCGCGCAGCCGCAGTTCCACGTGCGCGTGGCGGAACGGCACGGGCATGCCGTACGCCGCCGCCAGGTCCGCGTCCTCGGCGCGGACGAAGTCCAGCACCAGGCTGTCCTTGACCCCGAACACGGCGTCCGAGTCGAGGTAAGGCGACTCGGAGACGAACACGTGCGTGGTGAGCGGCGCGTGGCCGTCGGCGCCGGCGATGAAGTGGATGTGCGCGGGCCGGTAGGGGTGGCGGCCCGCCGCCGCCAGGAGCTCCCCGACCGGCCCGTCGTCGGGGATCGGGTACGGGGCCGGAAGGATCGTGCGGAACGCGAAACGTCCCTGGTCGTCGCAGGTGAACAGGCCGCGCAGGTGTCCGGTGGGGACGTCGTCCCGCTGCACGTCGTAGAAGCCCTTCTCGTCGGCCTGCCAGACGTCCACGACCGCGCCGGGGAGGGGGTCGCCGCCGGCCGCGAGCACCTGCCCGGTGACGAGCGTCGGCTCGCCGCCGGGCGCCAGGGAGATCGGATCCCCGAGCCGCCGCGGCGGGGAGTCGACCATGTGGAACGGCCCCAGGACGGTGGAGTCCGTGGCCCCGGCGGGCGCCCGGTTGGCCATGGTGTCGACGAGCATCGACAGGCCGAGCACGTCCGACAGCAGGACGAACTCCTGGCGGGTGTCGTCGCAGGTCTGCCCGGTCCTGGTGAGGAAGCCGACGGCCGCGTCGAGCTCGGCCTGGGTGAGCTCGACGTCCTTGGCGAAGGCGTGCAGGTGACGGACGAGGCTGGTGAGGACCTGCCGCAGCCGGACGTCACGGGCGCCGGCGAACGACGCCGCGACGACGTCCTCGGAACGCTCTTCGGAGAACCGAACGGGAGTCTGTGACATCGTGATCACGTCCTGGCGGCGTTGGGGGCGTTGTTGGGGGCGTTGTCCCCCAGCATGACCATGGCCGGCGGAGCGCCGCTACCCGCGGAGGTCCGCCGGGGTCCACCCGGCGGTGCCCGCCACGATCCGGACGGCCGCGCGGGCCAGCGGCTCCAGCCCCGCCACGTCGATCTTGTCGATCGTGTCGGCCGAGTCGAACAGGTACATCGGCGCCGACAGGAAGTGCACCAGCGGCACCCCCTCGGGATGGAAGAACGCGCCGTCCGTCGGCGGCATCGGCGAGAACACGTCCGGGGGCAGGACGAACGACCGCCGCAGGTCCTCCGCCTCCAGCGTCGCGGCGACCAGCTTCTCCAGCCGGGGGGCTCGTGTCGTGAACCACCATCTGATCTCGGGCTCGGCGGTCGGCACGAGCGCGCCGTCCACCGCCTCGCAGCGGAGCGCGGCGTGCTCCAGGTGCAGTTCGAGCACGACGCCGGCCAGCTCCGGCCGGTGGCGGTCGATGAAGGCGCGGGTGCCGGCCGCGTGGGCCATGTGCCCGGAGGTGAGCAGGAACGTCAGGTTGTGCGGGCGCTCCTCGGCCGGGACGCGGGCCCAGTGGCGGGCGGCGGCCAGGACGAGGGCCAGGCCGGAGGCGTCTTCCACGGCCGAGGCCCACGGGGCGTCGTGGTGTGAGGCGACGATGACCGTATGGGGCGAGCTGCCCGGGAGGGTGGCGACCACGTTGTGGGTGATCACGGTGTCGGTGGCGGACTCGGCGATCAGCTCCCCCTCGCACGGGAGGCGGTCCAGGAGCCGGCGCGCGTCCGTCCCGGACAGCCACAGTGCGGGGATGGGCCGCTCGACCGCGTCGTACGGCACGTAGTAGTCGCGGGTCTCCCAGGGGAGGCCGGTCAGCGCGCCGATGAAGCCCGCGGCCCCTGCGGCCAGGGCGGGCTCGACGACCTCCATCATCCGCGGGCCGAACGGGATCGTCTGGACGAGGGTGTCGAAGACGCCCTCGGGGTCGTACGCCGAGGTGGCGAGCGTCTTGACGTACGACTGCGGCAGCTCGCTGAAGGTCACCTCGTCCACGACGATGTCGCCCGGCCGGGCGTCGGCGAGCCGCGCGATCCGGCCCCGCAGGCCGCCGGTCGGCGCGGTGTGGGGCAGCGGCATGCCGGTCCACGAGGTGCCGTCGTCGAGGCGCAGCAGCCCGGTGCCCGGCTGCCAGCGCGGCACCTCGACCGGTTCGAGCGTGACCTCCAGGCCGAACTCCGCCAGGCGTTCCGCAAGCCACCGCTCGGTCCACGCGTCCGCCGGGTAGCCGGGGCGGCGGACGCCCTGGCCCACGACGGTCTCGATCCAGCCCAGCATCTCCGCCGCGGAAGGCACGTGCTCCATGGCCACGATCCAACCATTGACACGACCCACTTGTGAAGCGAGAGTTTCGGTCATCCGTACAAATTCTGGAGGCTGTATGAAGTTCGTCGTGGCCGCCGTCGCGCTCGTACTCGGGCTCCTGGCCAGGCCGGCCCAGGCCGCGGACACCATCGAGGCGCACTACAAGGTCGCGGGCCCGTGGACGGTCGCGACCGCCGACGAGACCGGATACAAGCTCTACTACCCGGCCGACCTCGGGGCGGGCGGCTTCAAGCACCCGATCATCACCTGGGGCAACGGGACCAACGCGGTGCCCACGCAGTATCCGGGGCTGCTCAACCAGCTGGCCTCCTGGGGGTTCGCCGTGGTCGCCTCCACCGACACCACGACGGGCACCGGGTCCGAGATGATCGCCGCGGCCCAGTACCTGATCGACCGGAACACCGACAGCTCCAGCGTCTTCTACGGCAAGCTCGACGTGACCAAGGTCGGCGCGGTCGGCCACTCCCAGGGTGCGGGCGGTTCGGTGAACACCGCCACCAAGTCCGGCGGGCTCATCGACACCGTCGTCCCCATCGCGCTGCCCGCCCCGATCTGGGTGAGCGCGGGCGACGCGTTCCACGTGGACCAGCTGACCTGCCCCGTGCTGTTCGTCAGCGGGTCCAGCGACACGATCATCTCCCCCAACTCGGCGCTGCAGACGTACTACGGCCAGGTCCCGGGCGCGGCGGCCAAGGCGCTGCTCAAGGGCGCCGGCCACAACACGATCCAGGGCACGGGCGGCGGCTTCCTCGGCTACGTGACGGCGTGGCTGATGTACCAGCTCCAGGGCGACACGTACGCGCGCGGCGCCTTCGCGGGCACCTCTCCCGAGATCAACACCAACGCCAACTGGCAGAACCAGGTCGAGAAGAACCTGCCTTGAGGAAAACGGATGGCCGCCCGGCGCTCGGCGCGCGACCATGCCTCCCATGGACGTCATCGCCGAAGCGGTCGAGTTGATCAGGAACGCCACCTGTCCGGGCGACTACGACCAGGCGTGGGAACTCGTGGGCAAGGCCACGGAGGATCGACCGAAGACACCGTGCACGCCTCGATCGCGCGGACGCTGGGCTGCACGGGCGACGAACGGGCCGTGCCCGAGCTGCTGCGCCTGGCCGAGCACCCCGACGAGGACGTGCGCTTCTACGTCGCGTGGTCGCTGCCGCTGGGCCGCGCGGACGACGCGGTGATCGAGGCGCTGATCCGGCTGACCACCGACCCCGAGGACGAGGTGCGGGACTGGGCGACGTTCGCCCTGGGGACCCAGTGCCAGGCGGACAGCCGGGCGATCCGGGAGGCGCTGTGGGCCCGGGTCGGCGATCAGGACACCGAGGCGCGTGAGGAGGCGATCGCCGGGCTGGCCCGCCGTCGTGATCGCCGCGTCGTGCCGCATGCCGCCCGCCTGCTGGACAACGGCGGGTTCAGCCCCAACACGCTGACGGCGATCGCCTGCCTCGGGGATCCGGCGCTGGTGCCGTACCTGGAGGACTTCGAGGAGGACCGGGGCATCACCGATGCGCTGGTCGAGTGCGATCCGGCGCGGCGCGCGGCGCGCGACGCCTTCGCCGCCGGTCTGGCCGAGGCCCTGCACGCGCGCCTGCCCGAGCTCGACTTCGGCGTGTACGGCGAGCTCTGCGAGGCCGGGCTCACCCTGGCGGCGTCCGGCTACATCTGGTCGGTCGAGCGGCTCCGCGACCGGGTGAGCGGACACCCGGTGCGCGCCGCCGACCTCGTCGCCGCCCAACTCTCACCAAGCGAGTCCCCGAGCGACGCCCCCTGAGCCCGCGAGTCGCCTGACGGCCCGCCCGCAGCACGAAGGCGGCGCCAGGTTGGCGATCAGCGCGGCCGTAGCGCGAAGGCGGCGCGCGGGTTGGCGATCAGCGCGGCCTTGGCCGCCTCGCCGAGCCCTTCCGCCTCCAGCCGCGGCACGAACCGCTCCAGCAGGTACGTCAGCCCCGGCCCGCCACCCAGCCCCGGCCAGTACGACCGCCGCGCCAGGTCCATCCCGAACAGCAGCCGATCCCCCAGCCCGCGCCCGGCCAGCTCGGCGACGAGCGCCACGATCCCGCTGTCGGGCCCGTACTTGATCCGCCCGGGGCGGTCGAAGGCCAGGTACGCCCCCCTCTCCGCCAATGACGTGAGATATCCGGCGTCGGGATTGTGGTCGATGTGCCCGAGCACCACCCGATCGGCCTCCACGCCGTGCGAGGACAGCGCGTCCAGCAGCTCGTGCCCCATCGTGCCCTTGTCGCAGTGCGTGACGACCGGCACGCCGGTGCGCAGGGCGGCCGCGGCCACCGCGCCGATCAGCCGCTCCACCCCCCGTCCGAACGCGTGGTACGAAGTCGCGATCTTGATGGCTCCGGCCCGCGCCGGCGACCGCCGCACCAGCGGCCCGACCAGCCCGTACTCGTCCATGCCCAGCTCGATCTCGGCCACCAGCAGCTCGGCGATCTCGTCGGCCGAGTAGTGGTGCAGCCAGTGGGCGTCGCTGTAGTAGGTGCTCTTGTGGAAGCCGGTCACCGCGATCACGTGCAGCCCGGTCCGCTCGGCCAGCGCCTTCATCAGCGACGGGCTGCGGCCGAACCCGAGCGGCGTCATCTCGACCACCGCGGACAGCCCCAGCCGCCGGGCCGCCGTCACCTCCGCGACGGCCGCGTCCAGGGAGTCGAGCCGGTAGTCGGGCTCGTTGCGGACGGGCCAGTCACCGGTCATGAAAAAGTGCTCATGCGCATAGGTGAGGCCGATCTCCTCGACGTCCCCCAGCACCGTACGAACCGTCACAGGAGCGCTCCTTCCTCACGAAGCCGGGCGCGCAGCAGGTCCACATCCACCGCCGCGGGCTCCACCCCGGCCTGTACGGCCAGCGCCGCCGCCGTCCCGGCCGCCTGCCCCATCGCCATGCACTGGCCCATCGACCGGGCCGAGGCGTGCGCGTCGTGCGTGGCCGACAGGCACCGCCCCGCGACGATCAGCCCCTCGACCTCGACCGGCAGCAGGCACCGGTACGGGATCCCGTAGGTGCCGTAGTCGTGCACGTACTCCCACCGGGTGGCCGCCCCGGCGGCGTGGTCCTCAATGGGGGCGCCGCACCGGGCGATCGTGTCGGGAAAATCCCTCCCGGCCAACACATCATCAGAAGTCAGGACATATCGTCCGACGAGGCGCCGCGACTCCCGCACCCCGATCCGCACGGACGTGCTGAGCAGCACCGCCGACTCGTACCCGGGCACCTTGGCCCGCAGGAAGCGGACGTACTCCCGCACCTGCGCACGTCCCTCGCGTTCGGCGCGCGACAGCTCGAACGGGTCGGTCGGGTCGAGCCCGATCACTCGGGTCAGGTTGGTGTGCACGATCCCGTCGTTGACGGTCCTGTGCACGGAGCCCTCGCGCCTGGGCAGGTCGGCGTCGGCCATCAGCGCGTGCAGCTCGGCCGTGCTGGTGGCCGACAGGTCCACCCCGCCCATCCGGAACGTGGCCGTCATCGGCTGCGAGCGCATGCTCGGCCGCTCCAGCGTGGCCCCGGCCCGCCAGGCCACCTCGCCGTCGCCCGTCGCGTCCACGACCACCCGGGCCCTGACCAGGAACCGGCCGGCCACGGTCTCCACCTCGACCCCGGTCCCCGGCACGTACGCGCACACCCGCGCGTGCAGCAGCACGCCGGCGCCGGAGGTGAGCTCGTCCCAGACGAGCTTGAGCTCCTCCGGCTCGTACGTGACGCCGGTGCCGGCCCCGTACGTGTTGGGCCGCTCGAAGGCGGCTCCGGCGGAGAAGAGCCGTTCGCACACCTCCCAGCCGATCCCGCCGACGACCCGCCGCGAGACCGGGCCGGGGGCGTAGAAGCCGTAAAAGGTGTCGAGCACGGCGACGCCGGTGCCGCCGAGGAAGCCGGCCGGCTCCACCAGCAGGCACGACGCGCCGGAGCGGACCGCCGCCACGGCCGCCGCGCACCCGGCGCTGCCGCCACCGGCGACGACCACGTCGCCTTCCCACAGGACGTTCACCGCAGATGCCACCCTCCGTCGACGGGAATGACCGCGCCCGTGGTCCGCCCCGACGAGGGCGAGAGCAGCCACAGCACGGCCTGCGCGACCTCCTCCGGCCCGCAGGGGCTCGCGCCGAGGGGCATCAGCGCGGGCATCCTGGCCTGGACTGCGGCGGACGTGCGGGCGCGGACGCTCATCGGCGTGGCCACCAGGCCGGCCGCGACCAGGTTGACCCGCACCCCGCGCGGCGCGGCCTCGCGGGCGGCGGTCCTGATCAGCGGGATCAGCGCGCCCTTGGCCGAGGCGTAGGCCACGGTGCGGAAGTCGTCGTCGATCGACGTGCCGAGCGCCGAGCCGATCACCACGATCGACCCGCCCTCGGGCAGCGCGGGGATCGCCGCGCGCAGCAGCCGGAACACCGACTCGTGGTTGACCCGGTGCACCTCCTGCCAGGCCTCGTCGGTGCACTCGGTCACGCCGCCGTCGCCGAGCCTGCGGCCGGACATGCCGACCGCGTGCACGACTCCGGCCAGCCGCCCGTGCCGGGCCGTGGCCTGGGCCAGCGCCTTCTCGACCCCACCGGGCTCGGTGATGTCGATGCCGTCGGCGAGGTCCACGCCGTACGCGCTCGTGCCGGACGCCTCGACCGCCTCCACGCAGGCGCGGCCGATGCCGCCGTCCGAGCCCGCCACCAGGACGGCGCTCATGGCTTCCTGAGCACGGCGGCGGCGCGGCGGGCGTGTTCGAGGTAGGCGGCCTCGAAGAGCTCTTCGGAGCGGGGTCCGCCGACGAGCTTGGCGCTGGAGATGACCGGCGGCGTCCAGCCGCCCGCGACCAGCAGCTCGGCCGTGCGCACCTTGATCTCGTTGACCACGGAGACGGCCGCCAGCGTGCTGCCGGGGCCGACCGGCTCGGCCAGCCCTTCGACGTGGCACAGCGCGTCGCCGACCGGGGTGCGCAGGTCGACCACCACGTCGGCGTGGTCGGCCAGCCGGGTGCCGCTGGGGTGTCCGGGCTCGACGGCCATGGTCTCGTTTATCGAGGTCACGGCCACGACGGAGAGGCCCGCCTTGCGCAGGCCCATCGCCATCTCGATGGGCACGGCGTTCAGCCCGCTGACGCTGAAGACGATGGCCGCGTCGCTCGGCCGCAGCTCGAAGTTGTCCAGGATGGCCTCGGCCAGCCCTTCGACGCGTTCGATGAACATGGCCTGGCGCATCCCGTTCGAGCCGGCCACCTGGGTGTAGAAGGTCGTGGACAGGTCGACGATGGGGTGGAAGCCGGGGTAGGAGCCGTAGCGGGGGAACATCTCCTCCACGCCCATCCGCGAATGTCCGGTACCGAACGTGTGCACCACTCCTCCGCCGAGGATCGCCTCAGAGGCGATGCGAGCGGCTTCGGCGAGGGCGTCCTCCTGTGTCCGTTCGATCTCGCCGAGCAGCTCCATGGCGCGGCTTATCCACTTCATCCAGATCTCCTCCCATAGAGTGCGGCGCCGATGGCCCCCGCCATCGGGCCGAGTACGGCGGGCAGCACCGTGACGTCTCCGATCAGCGGTCGTCTGCGCGCGAGTTCGTTGTGCAGGGTGAATCGCATGAGGTCGAGCGCGCCGGAGACGCCGCCGCCGACGACCACCGAGCCGACGCCGAAGAACGCGGCCGCGTCGCCCAGCGCCACGCCGAGCGCCCATCCGGCCTGCTCGAACACCTGGGCCGCGCGCTCGTCCCCGG
>NZ_JBSFTC010000354.1:0-10585 GCF_053590415.1 Nonomuraea sp. NPDC003201 | reverse complement strand
CGGTCGGCGGGGTAGCCTGCGACCGGCTGGAGGCCGCGACGGTGCGCATGGTCCGCGCCGAGTTGCTCGCCGCTGGGTTGGCCCACGACGCCGAGATCGACGCGCACCTGGCCGCCATCGATGCCGGCGAGCTCGACCTCACCCTCGCGCCGCTGATCTCGGCATGGGGACGCCGCCCGGGATAGCTCACGGCGTCCGGGCCGCGGTCAGCCACAGGCCGGTGAACACGGCGCAGGCCGGCGTCACGATGGCTTCAGCATGCCGAGCCTGACCGCCGCAGCGATGCGGCGGTCCTACCCGACCCCGGGGCGACCCGACCGGCCGTCCCTCTGCAACACCGCGCCCTTCGCCTGGCGGCCGAAACTCGGCTCGGGTGATCCGGCTGCGGACTTCACGGTCCCGGAGGGAAGATGCCCTGGCCCGGAGTGAGGATTCCGTCGGGGTCGTAGCGTTCATGGGCCGCCTCGAAGGCGGCCCATGCGGGGCCGTAGTGGGTGCGCCACTCCTCAGGGGTGGTGGGTATGGAGCCGACCGGGTACTGGTAACCCCCGACGGCTTGGGCGCGCAGGTAGAGGGAACGGTTGGCCTCCACCATGTCCTGCGGGCTCTCGGCTCCGGGTGAGGCGGTTCTGAGCAGGGTGAAGAGGAAGACCGTCTCCTCGTCGGGCATGCGCAGCAAGGGCAGGTGCAGGCGGGCGCGGGGGAAGGGATAGAGCAGGACCACGCCGCTGGCGCCGACCTCCGTCTCGGTCAGGTCCTTGATGGCGGCCTCCACGAAGGCGTCGGTGCGGCTCGCGGGCAGGAACATGTTCCACCAGGGGTGCGGGCGGTACCACTCGCCTGTGGACTTCAGATAGGCGACGCCCGCGGCGAGCCGGTTGAGGAAGTCGAAGTAGGACATGTCCTGGATCTGCCGGTCGCCGGGCTGGTCGCCCAGACCGTCGAGAAGCCTGGTGTCGTCGGGCGGGGTCGTGCCGTTGAAGAAGGCGACCGCTTCGAGCTGGTAACTCCAGCCGGCGGAGCCGGTCGGCAGCCCGAGCTCTCCCTCCACGTAGGCGAAGCGACCGTCGTTGACCACGCGCCGCTGGTCGGCGGTCAGCGCGGCGACGCTCGGGTAGGAGAGCAGGTAGTGGCGGACCGTCGCGGGGGCGGGCAGCAGGCGCACGGTGGCCTTGGTGATGATGCCGCACTGTCCTCTTCCCGCCAGCGCCGCGCGGAAGAGGTCGGGATGCAGCTGCGCGGAACACCTCCTCAGGCTGGCATCCCCCGTGACGACCTCCAGCTCCACGACGCTGTCCGCCTGGGATCCGTGGTGGTGGGTCTGGCCGCCGACACCGCCCACCGAGAGCGTGCCGCCGACCGAGAGCTCCAGGTAGTCGGTGAAGACCGGAGGGGTCAGGCCGTGGGCCAGGGTCGCCTGCGCCAGGCTGCTCCAGAGCGCGCCCGCCTCCACGACGGCCGTGTCCTGCCGCACCTCAACCGCGTTGAGCGGGGTCATGTCGATGATCAGACCGCCCGCGACCTGGCCCTGACCTAAGGTGGCGTGTCCCTGGCCGCGCGCGGCCACCTGCAGGCTGTGCGTCCGGCAGTACTTCATCATCGCCATGATGTCCGAAACGGCGCCGGGCTCCAGCACGGCCCCGGGAGTCCGATGGACCAGGTGCCCGAAGTCGTCGGCCGCCTGGCCGCGCGAGGCGGGATCGGTCACCACCTTGCCCTTCAGCGGCGGCAGGTCGGCCATCCCCTGAGACTGGGCGGCGTCGGTGACCCACGTGCGCGTGGACGGGTCGAAGCCGACCACGGCCGCCCCCGCCGTGAGGAACGCCCGTCTCCACGGATACCACGTCATACCCGATCCTTTCGCAGCGCGGTCACGTCGCGTCGATCATCGCCGACGGCACCCGGCGACGCCACCCGAACGAAACCGGATGACAGCCACAAAAGGGTTACTACGGCGCTTGGGGCCTCGACGGGCGAGCCGTGGGGCAGGCAGCGATTCCAGGCTCCGCCGCTTTCGCGGAGGAGACGGGCGGTGGTCTTGTCGTGGTAGCCGAAGGCGACGACGGGGGCGGACATCTTCAGGAGTTGCTGCCGGATGGCGGCATCTCGGGCGGCGGCCGCTGGGACACCGATCTCTCTCAGGAGCGCGGACAGATGGTTGGGGCGGCAGGGCCGACCCGCGCGTCGGCCGGGGAACAGCCAGCGAGAGGACCCTGGTCACCCATGCCCGCGGCGCCCCCACGGCCGAGCCATCGCGGGAGGCGGCCCGCTGCTCCGCAATTGCGTGGCCTGCCGCCTCCCCTTATGGTCGGGAACCATGAAAATCGTCAAGATCGCCGTACTGACGTGCGTGCTCATGACCCCCTTAGCCGGAACGGCCGC
Source organism: Nonomuraea sp. NPDC003201 (assembly GCF_053590415.1). Lineage (NCBI taxonomy): Bacteria > Bacillati > Actinomycetota > Actinomycetes > Streptosporangiales > Streptosporangiaceae > Nonomuraea > Nonomuraea sp. NPDC003201. Next base: position 8,203 of record NZ_JBSFTC010000354.1, on the reverse strand, counting down.
CGCAGCAACCGCGTATCCGGTCAAACACCCCAAGCTGATTGCCAATCCCCTTTACGACGCCGGGGTCCTCCCGACGACGACCTGTGAAGAACCCCCGCTCAAACGCAACAATCGCCAGCTCGGACGCGCCTACATCAACGCGATGCTCGCTTGCCTGGAAACGACCTGGGAACAACACCTCACCAGCGCGAACCTGCCCTACCGCCCGGTCAAGGCGCGGCACGTAGACAAAATACCGAACAAGTACTGCGGAGCCACCTTCGATCAGAAGGACGACTCAGAGGCCTACTACTGCGAAAAAACCGGCACGCTGACATTCGAAGTCGGCAAGGAATACTTGGACGACCCCACAGACCTCTGGATGCTGTATCAGGTCGGCTATATGTACAGCTATCACGTCCAACATCTCACCGGCATCGCGGACGCCTACAACGTGGTGCGGTACCGCAATAAGTCCGAGCTCCAAGAGCAGCAACGGCGCGACAGCTTGCAACGGGATTGCCTGGCCGCCGCGTTCATCAAAAGCGTCTGGCCACTGACCGGGCGTACTGGCAAGGACTGGAGCTATTTCCTGACGTTGCCCGGCGGTGACACCTCTGAGAAGGATCGCCGCTGGGGAAAGACGTCCAGCATCGGCTACTGGCTCAAGCGGGGCTTCGCCACCGCCGACCCTGCCTCGTGCAACACCTGGACCGCCGCCTCGGCCAAGGTGGCGTAGCACCGCGCGCCTGGTCTTACCTGCTCATGCGCCATCCTTCACGGAGTACGAGACATCGATGCCCGGCTCAGCCTCCATGACGGCCACAGAAGCAAAGGCGCACAAGACGGAAACGAGCACCCAGGCCGGGCCCGGTGCCGGGGCGCGTGATGCCACGTCGTGACCCGGCCAGGCCAGGGGTTCCCGTGTGCAGCCTGCGCAACGCGCTGGGCGAGCGCCAAGCATTGCCGCGGCGGTGACCGAGGCAAAAGATCAGGTCGAGTGACGCGGATGCCTATCGGCCCCTCAGGGGGTGAAGGACGTGCCTGACAACCGCAGATAACTTGTCAGGCACGTTCCTCGGGAGCCCACCTGCCTCACCTGCCTGACGCCTTCTCGGCACCCCAGATAACGCGTGCTTCCACGGTGGGGAAGTGAGCGAACCACGGTCACGACCCCAGGCAGTGCAGTGTGTCCGCGCCGAAGCCCGGACCTTGGCGGGAATTGTCATTGATCTTTGAAATGCTGCGGCAGCGTCCATCACCTGGGACGGGCGCTCCGCTGCTCGCTGTCGCGGCATGCGTTCAATCGGCCGTCGCCGACTTGACACGCAAGGAGAGTCGACGCATGCGGACATGGCGAGACAGCCCGTTGGCGAGGTTGGCGCGGTTCCTATGGCCTGGAGAGGTGATGTGATGTTAGAGGGTGTGGACGAGGTGCCGTGGGGGCGGCTCGGGTACTGGCCCAGAGGTTCGGTCGCGGTGCCCAGCCTGCTGCGGGAACTCGCGGCGGCGCCGTCGGGGGCGCGGGAGTCGCCGGTGTGGCGGCTGCGGGATGGGCTGTTCCATGGGATGAGTACGCCTAGCGAGGTGTACGAGGCGGCCCCGTACCTGGTGCCGTACCTGCTGGAGGTCGTGAAGGTCGCGCGGCAGCCCCAGCGAGGGCTGGTCGTGGACCTGATGGTCGACATCGCATTGGCTCAGCCGCACCGTAACGTGTCCTGGGATCCCGCTGCCGGGCCCGAGCCCGACCATGCGGCGCTGGCGCGGGCGGCCATGACCGCCGACGTCGACGCGATCGCGCGGTTGCTGAATGATGCCTCTCCGAAGGTGGTGGCGGGGGTGGCGCGCTTGCTCGCTCTCCTGCCCGAGGCCGCGCCGAGGAGTTTGCCCGCGTTGTGTGCGCGGGCCGAGAAGGGGGTGAGGCCGGCGGGCGATGCCGGAGCGGTGACCTGCGTGCTCGCCGTGGCGTGGCTGGCGGCGGCCGATCACACGGAGTGGTTGGCCGGTCTGCGCGATGCCGCCGCCGCGCACCGTGACCTGCGTGCCATGGCCGTGGTGGGGCTCGCGCTGGCCGCCCCTGTGGCGCAACCGGACAGCGACGCGGCCGTCGCGCTGGTGGCCGACGCACAAGCCGGCCCCGGTTCCCTGTTCGAACGTGTCCAATGGCAGGGCGACGGCTGGATGCCCGTCGGTTCGGCTCTGCGGCGTGCCGAGCACTGGCAGCAGGCGGTGGCCCGGAACCTGCTGGCCCGTCCGGGACTGCAGCGGATCGACCAGGCTCTCCACAGCGCGCGTGAGGCGATCGAACATTGGCGCGCCGCGCCGGCCGACCTGCTGCCGATGGTCGCCGACCGGGTCCGTGAGCTGACGTCGGCCCCCTCGTCAGTACGGCGCAGACGCAAAATCGGCGAGCAGGACCCGCTGGTGGCGGCGGTCAAACTGATCGCCCGCTCCGGGCAGGCGGCCGCCGGCCATGCCGACCTGCTGGCCGAGATGCTGACCGGAGACCCCGCCGCGCCGTGGCCGGACGTGGCAGGTCCCGCGGTGGAAGGGCTGGCCCGGCTCGGTGACGACCGCTGCGTTCCCTGGCTTGTGGCCGCCTTCCTCGACGAGTACGGCCACGTGAAGCATCTCAACGTCCGCGACATGCTGCCGGCCATGGTGGCGCACTCGGACGCGCTGATACCCGCTCTGCGAACCTATTTCGGCTCCCCGCCCTACGACGGCCGCGAGTGCCTGGACGCGCTGGCCTCGTGGGGAGAGGCGGCCGCACCGCTGGCACCGGCGGTCGCTGCCCACGTGTCCCAGGCGTACCTGTCTGTCGCGCTGCCGCTGTTCGGAGCGATCGGCCCGGCCGCCATCGACGTCGAACCGCAGGTGCGGGCCTTGCTCAACGACGAGAGCGACCGGCCCGAAGCCGCCTGGGCGCTGTGGCGGATCACCGGCGAGCCGGGCCAGGCTCCGGCGCTGCTCGCCGAGCACCTCGCACACTACGGCGGCCATGCCGCCCGCGACACCGCGCCGATGCTGGAACAGCTCGGTCCCGCCGCCGCAGCCGCCGTCCCGGTCCTGCGCGAGTACCTCCACGACCCTGAGCATGGCCATCTGTACGACCGAGTGGCGATCGCGCGAGCGCTGTGGGCGATCACGGGCGACGGCGAAGGGCTCGTCACGCCGCTGCTAGAGGCCATCACGGCCAGGCCACTGTCCGATCGGGGATGGCGGCGGCCCGCCTCAGAACTACTCGCGGTGCAGGCACTAGGCGCGATAGGCCCTCTGGCGTCCTCGGCCGTGCCGGCGTTGGAGAGCATCGCACACGGCCGGGCCCGCGTGACAGAACGCGCCGTCTGGGCCGACGAGCGCTACCAGCACGCCGCCCAGCGCGCGCTGTCTTTCGTCGACAAGCAATGACTTGGGAGGCCCGGTGCGGAGCAGCGTCTCGCTGATCAGCGGGCACGTTCTGATCACCTTCCAGCCCGACATCGGTCGGCAGCATGTGGCCAACAAGCAGCATGTGGCCAGCAATCGGCCCCGGCTTGCCCTGCGCTGCCTCGCAGCCTGCGGACGGCGTGAGGCCGCTGCCAAGGGTCGCCGCTCTACACGCCAACGTGCGCCTGATCCGCGACTACGCCGTGATCATGCACGAGGACCTGCTGGTGTGCACAACAGCGGGTCGCGAACATGACCCGGTGTGCCGCAGCCAAGCCCGGCTGACGGTAAGGGCGTATGGCTGCCCAACGGCGGGAGCGTGTAGACCGCCCGATCGTCAAGCTGACCTTGCGTGTGGCTGGGGGTTCCGGACTGGAGGCTGGTGTTGAGTCGGCCTGGGGCGCGGTTTCAGGTTGTCGCCGACCCGTTTCCCCAGGTCGCAACCGCGCGAGGCGGCACGCTCAGGACGGCCCGCACGTGCAACCCCTCGCCCATCGGCCAATGGAGCCCGGCGATCGCGGATGGGCGCGGGCCGGTTGGCCAGGTCACGGTCGTGGACGTTGAGGCGAGAAGCATCGCGGCGAGTGAGCCTCACCCGAGCAGAGCGTCCTCCCCGTTCGGCGTGCGTCTCCTCAAGCGGTGGGTGACCCTTTACTCGAGCGGCAGGGCGTGCCGTCCGGCAACCTGGCGGATCTCCTCCAGCGGGTACGGCGTCTTCCTGCTCTCACTCTGCAGATCGTGGTAGAAGTCGTTCAGCACGGTGGCCAGTGGGCTGTGCCGCGACAGCAGGGCCGCGACCCCGCCGGGCACGCCGGGCGGCCGCTCTCCCGCCGCCCATTCCCGCACCAGCTCGCGACGCTCCGGCCAGTCGGCGTCGTGGAAGGCGCCGGCCAGCCAGTTCACCAGGTACGTCAGCGTGTAGGTGCGGTCGAAGGTGAGGTGCCGGCGATAGAAGGCCCGTTCCTCCTCTGACAGGTCAAAGCGGGTCGACACGGCCTGCCCGAAATCGGTCAGGTAGAACCGGCGCCCGTCGGTGAGGATGTTCTCGAAATGCGCGTCGAAGTGCAGGAGGCCGCCCGCGTTCATGAAGGACACGGCCTCACGCAGCCCCTGGTCCGCCAGGGCGCAGGCGCGGTCGGCGTCGCCCGCGCGCACCCGCCCGTCCAGCCACTGGTGCAGGTTGCAGGAAAAGTACTCCAGGAAGAGCGTCAGGCTCGCCGGAGCCCCTGCCAGCGCTTCGAGGCGGCGGCGCACGCCGGGCGCGCCCTCCCAGAAGGTGACCGCCCGATCGATGTCGGCCAGCTGTCCGTACAGCGGGGCGGGCTCGGCGTTGGGCAGCACCCGCCAGTGATACAGCAGCGGGAAGCCGGGGAATCTGCCGGTCAGCACCCACTCGGTGGTCATCGTGTGCGCGGCCAGCTCGCGCCAGGCGCCGAAGCCGGGCGAGCCGATGCCGTACTGGCAGAAGGGCGGCAGCCCGAACAGGTTGGCCGTCGAGTGCGGGTGGCGCAGTTCGGGCTCGGTGAGAGGCACGCGTTTGACGAAGACCGAGGTGCCGCCGATCTCGAGCCGCGCGGACCCCCCGCCGATGCCGCTGCCGAGAGGTACGGCCTCGCGCTCCAGCAGCTCGGCCAGCTCCCGGTCGTCGTAGCAGGCCATGGCCGTGGAAACGTCACGGTGGGTGGTCAGCCGCGTGTCCGTCATCGTGATCACCTTACTGACCGATGACGGCCGCCCTTACCTGGCGGCCACCATCCGGCTGCGCTTTTCTGGTGACCGCCGCTCCCGCGCAGGCTGCGTCCAAGGATCCCGTGCGAGCTCTGAAGAGCAAGCTGGTTTCCGGGCACGGCGTACGGTTCACCGAGACCACCACTCTCATCGGAGACGGCAAGGTCAAGCTGCAGAGCCGCAAGGGAACGTTCCAGTTCAACGCCAAGGGCATCGCCGCCTCAGACATCACCAGCAAGACGGGCCCCACCGAGCCTGAGCGGACCATCAGCGTCGGCAAGGTCAGCTATACCTCGGGCGGCATCTGGAAAGAGCGCCTTCCCGATGGCAAGACGTGGCTCAAGACCGGCGGCATGCCTGGCGGCGCCGGCGGTTTCTACGGGCAGGTCATCAACCCTGCGGAGCCGGGAACGTTAGCCGCGCTGATCAAGAAAGGCAAGCTGAGCGGAAGCACCATCACAGGAAAGATCACGTTCAAGGAGCTGAAGAAGGTGTCGCGCTGGTTCGACGCGTCGATCCCGCTGCGCATGCACGACGACACGAAAGTCACCTACACCCTCAGCCTTACCTCGGCCGGGCTCGTGAGCAAGGTGAGGAGCTCGTACGCGGCAACGGGAGTGTTCGACAAGAGCGGCTTCGACGGCAAGACGATCACGATCGACAGCCGCTTCACCGGGTGGGGAGGCAAGGTGTCGATCAAAGCGCCGGACCCGGAGACGGTGACCACTGACGCGGGTTCCTGATTGTTCCGCCTACGCCCTGCGCGGCACGCATGCCGGTAGGCGTGGGACGAGCTCGTTGCCAGGGTGCGCCGAGCGCCGCTGCCGGCGTCGGTCGGACGGATCGCCGCCGTCGCCCAAGCCACGGGCGTGAGCACCGACTTCCTCTGTTGTCACTCGGAACTATGTGCGCAGATCGAACGGCAACGAGCCAAGTCCCGCAGCATACCGCGCCCCTCGGCCGCAGATGATGAGCCCGCCGCCTCATCCTCGGCCGCTGTGAGAGTGCGCACGCGCAAGCTGGAGGAAGAACGAGGCGCTCGGCGCCACGAGGTTGCGGAACTCCGGAGGCCATTGGAAGTAGCTCAGGGGGGAGAACCTGGAGCTGCGCCGCCGCCGCGACGCCGAGCAGGTCCGTCCGCTGCTGCCCGGCGCACCAGGCTGCCTGGTGGTGGTGACCAGCCGCAGCCGGCTCTCCGGCCTGGTCGCCGCGGAGGGCGCCCACCCGCTGAGGCTGGATCCGCTGTCCGACGCCGAAGCACGCGAGTTGCTGGTCCACCGCCTCGGACCGGCGCGGGTGGCAGCCGAGCCCCAAGTGGTGAACGAGATCATCGCCCGGTGTGGGGGTGGAAGGCCGTGCCCGCCTCCTCCTCGGTGGGCGGCGCGAGCGGGTGGCGCGCGGAGGCACCGGCCGGGACGTGACTGCCCGTCTGGGTCATTGCGGGGATCCCCTTCCGTGCTGAGCTTCGCGAAACGGCGATGAACGAGGCGGGCGAAGAAGCGGACGAGCCGAGCCCTGCGATCACGCAGTCTGACACCGCGCGGGCCGGTTCCGGCGGCGCTCTCACAACGGCACGATCAGAGCCTGGGGACGGTCGGCGGGGAAGGCCCAGATGTGCTTGCCGGCCGCGACCACCAGGGCCAGGCGGGCCTTCAGCCCCAGCCGGATCACGCGGAGGCCGGGTCCCACGGCCGGATCCAGCACGAACAGGTCGCGTTCCCCGCCCGCCAGCACCCCGTTCGCGCAGACCAGGAACGGCACCGGCCCCTTCGGCACCTTCACGAACCGGCGCGGCTCCCCCGACCAGGCGGACACCCGCTCCAGGCCGCCCGCCACGCTGATCCACAGGGAGCCCGCGCAGACGGTCATGCCGCCGCGCTCGCGGGTCCAGAGGTCCACCTCCCGCGGGCCGCCGCGCAGCCAGGTGTCCCGCTTCGACGTCCACCACAGCCGCTCGCCCTCGACCGCGCACTGGTCCAGGCCGGGTAACTCCACCGGCTCGCCGAAGTCGCCGGGCGCGGTCAGCCTGCGTGCCCGCTCCGCGCCGACGGCCCAGATCTCGCCGCCGCCCGCGAGCACGCGGCCGTCGAAGGGCGCGTCGGCGAGCGGGGCGCCGGTGGGGTCGAGCCAGTGGACCCGGCCCTCCGCGGTCCCCGCCAGCGTTCCCCGCAGCGGGCTTTCGGATAACGAGCCCAGGTGGGGCGGCCCCGCGAACGTCCTGGGCACGACCACGGTCTCGGGCAACGTGCCCGGCAGGCCCCCCGTGCGCGGCACGGTCGCCGGGACCGCCGCCAGGGAGCTCAGCTCCGGCAGCCGCACGGCCTCGCCGCCGTCGAGCGGTGTGCCGGAGGCGGTGTAGACCCGCATCCGGCCGGCCGCCGAGCACCAGACCGTGGTCCCGTCCGACGCGGCGACCCGGGCGGGCCACGGCAGGTCGATCCTCGTGACGGCGACGTCCATGCGCTGACCATAGCCGTCCGGAGCCCGCGCGCCAGCCCCCGCCCTGAACGACGTGCCCGAGCACTGAGAGGCCCGCGCGCGGGTATGCGGTAGGTAAGGGGGCGATCCCCGTATCAGCCGAGGCCAGGCGGACTGGGATCATGGGACGCATGCGTGTTGTGGTGATCGGGAGCGGCATCGTCGGGGCCGGTGCGGCCTACTACCTGAGCCGGCGGGGCGCCGCGGTGACCGTGGTGGACGGCGGATATCCGGGCGAGGCCACCCAGGCGGGGGCCGGCATCGTGTGCCCGTGGGTGGACCACCCGGAGGACGACGACTGGTATCAGCTGACCCGCGAGGGCACCCGCCGCTATCCGGGGCTGGTGGAGGCGCTGGGCGAGGACATCGGCTACGCCAAGGTGGGCGCGCTGCTGGTGGCCGCGGATCCGGTCGATCTGGAGCCGGTGCGCGCCCTGCTGCGCCGCCGGCACGCCGGCGCGCCCGAGATGGGTGACGTCGTCGACGTGGCGACCCCGTCCGAGCTGTTCCCGCCGCTGTCCGACGACCTGAGCGCCATCCTCGTACCGGGCGCGGCGCGCGCGGACCGAGCAGCCGTCCACGCGGACCG